>JAILRR010000089.1 GCA_024698065.1 Bacilli bacterium | reverse complement strand
CAATAAATTCCTGATATAAGTGGGCGGAGTATTTGTGTTCTTTCTCAAATGATGCCAGTTCTGCAAAGCATTTTATGAGATAAACCTCTTTTCCAAGGCTACCGAAGTTGTCTTTTGCAACGATTAGGAATGATAGTTCTTCTGCGACATGCTTAATAAACGCATCATCATCCAAGCCGGCATAGTTAAGTGGTGCGGAGATGGTCTTTGGCATCTTGATTCCGTTATTAGCCAAGAAGATGTACGTAAGCATCTTGTCATCACAAAGTCTAATAGCTTCCGCGTTGTCAAAAAGCTTAATCCCTGCCTTCTCAAGAATCTCAGAAACATATAAATCCTTATCTAAATAAAGGACAAAGTCGTACTTAGAAATCTGAGAGGTTAATAGGTCGCCGCTTTGACCAATTGAAACAAGAATTTCTGCGTTAGTTTTGCAATCAAGCTCAACGCCTAAAGAACCTAGCTCCTCTTTCATCCTTTTGTAGAAATGAAGAGAGGCAGGGGTTTGGATATAAGCGTTTAGAATCGCTAGGCCAATCTTTGACATCCTCACAATTTTAAGATAACTATCAAAATCTTCAACATATAAGGAAAAATGACAGTATAATGACAAAGAGGTAATTTTTATGAACGACATCAAACCAATCACATTACTACGAAATACAGACAAGTTAAGGAAGGAATTAGAGGAAAACGAAGGTAGGATCATAATCACCAAAAATGGTCAAAAAGACTTCGTCATCCTTTCTGACGAGGCTCACCAAAAACTCCTGAATGAAGGGAGTTTTGCTAAAGAAAAGTCAAGATTTGCAAGGATTTCTGGCAAAAACGAACTTTCCGATCCACTTGGTTATGTGAAGGTTGCAGCTCAATCCATTGATGTAGAGATCGCCGGCGTCACTCACAATAAAGAGGAGATTATTAAGGCCGTTGAGAACGCAAACAAAGAAAACGTCAAAATTCTTGTTTTGCCAGAATTATGTCTAACTTCTGCCACTTTAGGCGATTTAGTCTTCAGCAAGACAGTGGAAGAATTGGTTGAAAAAGCCCTTGTTGAACTTAAGGAAACATCAAAAGAAAACAATCTTCTTTTCACCGTTGGCGCTCCTATCAAAACCAATGGCAAACTATACAGCTGTGGTGTCGTTTACTATGGCGGAGAGATCCTTGGCATCGTCCCAAAAGCCTATCCATCCGAAAATAGATACTTCTCTGAGGGACCAAAAGAGGGTTACATAAACCTTCTTGGAGAAAAGATCCCATTCGGAACCAATTTGATCTTCGTTGATTCCAATTACCCAAAACTCAGAATCGCAGTTGAACTGTCTGAAGACATCTCTTCCATTGATGTCCCTTCCGCGAAAGCCTCGCAGGCAGGCGCGAATGTCATTCTTAATTTATGTGCCACGCCTACACTTATTGGCTCGGCCGAATACACGACAAGCCTTTTGAAGACGGCTTCAGACAAAATGACTGCCGCTTACATCCTTGCCAACGCTGGTGATGGAGAAAGCACCACCGACATGATCTTCGGTGGCCACAACATCATTACCGAGAACGGAAAGATTCTTTGTGAGTCATCCCCATTCAAGATGGAAAAGGCCGTTTCTGAAATCGACATTGAACTTCTTGAGGCCGAAAGAAACAGAAACCATTCATTCAAAGCCAAATACGAAAACGATTATCAAACGATCTTCTTCTCAATGCCTTTGGAAACTCCTAAAACGTTGACCCGTCACTACGCGAAGAATCCTTTCATCCCAGAAACCAAAGAAACTGACCTCGAAAGAGTAAATCTCATTCTCACCATGCAAAGCATGGCTCTTGTGAAAAGGCTCAAAACCGTTCATCAGAAGAAAGTTGTGTTAGGCCTTTCGGGAGGTCTTGATTCAACTCTTGCTCTCCTTGTTTCTGTCGAGGCCTTCAAAAAACTCGGCTATGACCTTAAAGACATCATCGCTATTACTCTTCCATCATTCGGAACAAGCAAGAAAACTCATGACAACGCAGTCCTTCTTTCAGAATCGCTTGGTGTCTCATTCCGTGAAATCAACATCGGTGAATCGGTGCGTTTACATTTCAAAGACATTGGGCACGATGAACAAAATCACAATGTTGCCTATGAGAATGCGCAGGCTCGTGAAAGAACCCAGGTCTTGATGGATCTTGCTAACGACGAGGATGCTTTAATGGTTGGCACCGGTGACTTAAGCGAAGCTGCTCTTGGTTGGTGCACTTATAACGGTGACCACATGTCCTTCTATGATCTCAACATCTCTGTTCCAAAGACCTTGGTCAGATATGTTGTTGAGGGATATGCGATCATGCATCCAGAAGCGAAGACAGCTTTGATGGGCATCATTGATACGCCAATCAGCCCTGAGCTCTTACCACCTTCAGCCAAAGGAGAGATCGTCCAGAAGTCTGAAGATAAGGTTGGCCCATATGAGCTCCAGGATTTCTTCATCTTCCATTATCTTCGTTATGGATTCTCTCCAAAGAAGCTCTATTTCCTTGCTCAGCAAGCCTTCAATTACAAGTTTGATAACGAGACTTTGAAGAAATGGCTGAGAGTCTTCTTCAAGCGTTTCTTCCAAAGCCAATTCAAGAGAAACTGTACACCAGACGGAGTCAAAATCGGTACTGTTGGCCTTTCTCCAAGGGGCGATTTATTGATGCCAAGCGATGCATATGTTGAGGATTTTCTTAAAGAAATAGATTCTCTCTAGTATCCTAGAAATAAAGGAATGGCACATAAACCATGAAAAAAAGAAAGAAAGAAGCAGTTCAGCCTGAGAATCAAGAGGTTGAACAACCGGTTGAAGAACCGAAAGAAGTCGAAACTTTGGCGGAAGAACCAGCCGAAGAAACCGTTGCCCAAGAAGAAACGGTTGAGCCGATTGCTGAAGAAGTTACCGAGCCAGCCGCGGAAGAAGAACCAAAACAAAAGAAAGGAATGCCTCGTTTTGTTAAGTTCCTCATTTTTGAGCTTATCGCCATCATCATTGCTTTAGGAGCGCAATACTGCCTCTTGGAATTCGTCCTCAAATCCATTGAGCTTGAAGAACTCATCAAGTGGCTTGCCGCTACCGGAGCGGGATTTGTCCTTTATCTAGTGGTTGGTTACTTATTTAGTCATTTCATTGTCTATAAGGGCAAAGGAAGAATGACTTTCATCAAGTTCCTTCTTAGCGCCATCATCGGATGTGGATTGCTCATTGGACTTTCCTATTTAGGTGTAGTCGCCCTTAATGCCATCATCCCAGATGCTGGTCTCCATAGTGAATTCACCGCTTTAACCATCAATCACATCCTCACTCACGAAGGCATGGCCATGATCTACGGATTCGCCATCCTTGCCTGCGCGCTCATCTTAATGATCATCTATAGCTGCTTAGTCAGAAACCTCCTTGTCTTCAAGGACAAAAAGGCAAAAGAACCTGCTATGAAAGAAGAGGAGGCTGTTGAAGAAGAAGTGGCCGAAGAAGAGGCGCCACAGGAACAACCTGCAGAGGAAGAACCTTCTGAAGAAAAGGAAGAAGCCCAGGAAGAGGTCAAGGAAGAAGAAGCCAATACCGAAGAACCTGAAGCCCAAGAGGCTATGGCTGAAGAACCTAAGGAAGAAAAACCAGAAGAAGAAAAGCCAGCGAAATCAAGCGGTAGCGGAGAACCTGTCACTTATTCTTCTTTGCGCCAAATCTTCCGTGAGGAGATGGATAAATTCTTCTATGAAAAGAAGAAATACGTCCGCCGTGAAAAGGCTCATGACCTTCTCGAAGAAGAACTTGCTCAATACAAAAAAGAGCATTCTAAGAAATAATTCAAATAAGATAAGGATTAAGCAGCCCATAAAACGGCTGCTTTTCTTTTTGTCTATCTCTTCCATCTAGACTAAAATACATACGATGAAAATCGGTATTGTCGGCAGTGGTCCTAGTGGCCTGTATCTCTCTATCTTTTTGAAAATCAAACACCCAGAATCTGAGGTGATAGTTTTCGAAAAAGAGAGCAAACTTTCGAAGAAGCTTTATGCGACTGGAAATGGACACTGCAACCTCTTAAACAAAAACCTCTCAAAGGACAAATATAACCAGCCAGTATTCATGGCTCCTGTCCTTGAGAAATATAACTATGCCTTCTTAGAAGGCGTTCTTAAGAGTTTAGGGATCGAAGTGACCTCTAATGGCGATTACGTCTATCCTCTTTCTGAGAGTGCGCCTTCATACGCTTTATATCTTAAGAAGTTAGCGGAAAAAGTAGGCGTCTCATTCCTAATCGAGACAAGAGTCATCGATTATGTGGTCAAAGGCTCAAACATCGAGGTTAAAACAGAGAAAAAGAACTACGTGTTCGATAACTTTGTTATCGCAACTGGTGGAAGAAGCGATCCAAAACTCGGAAGCGACGGGAGCTTCTACGGAGTTCTTAAGAAACACGGCTATTCCCTAGTTGAACCTAGACCTGGACTGACTCCACTCACTCTCAACGACAAAGACATCAAACCTCTTGCCGGCGTTCGCCATAAAGCAAATGTCAAAGCCTTCTTGGGCAAAGAAAAGATCTTCGATGAGAATGGTGAGATCTTGTACAAGAATGATGGAATCTCTGGCATCGTCATCTTCAATGCTGAGAGCGCGATATATCGTCACAAGTTCCCAAAAGACATTGAGTTGGTGGTGGACCTTTTCCCCGATTGGGATTTCGAGGAACTCGTTAAGAGGCTTGCTCACGATGAAGGGTTGAATAGCAAGTTCTACCTCGATTCATATCTGGTTGAGCCTCTTCAGAAACATGTTCTTGCCCGTTCGAAAGGGAAAGATGCTTTATGCGTTGCCACAGCGATGAAGAACCTTAGATATTCCGTTAAGTGTCATTATAACTTTGATTATTCGCAAGTCACCATTGGCGGCGTCTCTCTTGAAGAGGTCGACGAGAACCTCCTCTCAAAGAGGGAAAAAGGCGTCTATTTAATTGGCGAACTTCTTGATGTTGATGGCAACTGTGGCGGCTATAACCTCACTTGGTCATTAATAAGCGCAATCATTGCCTTCAAGGCTTTATAAATCTCAAAAATCCCCTACAAAAACGGCATAAAAATAGAATTTATCGCGTTTTTTGATGATCGTTTTTTCGAGGGGAATTAAAGAAAATTCCCCTTTGGGAATTGACTATCTTTTCAAGATAGACTTAAATAAGTAAGTTGCACGGCTTCGCATATATTTTTGAAGCCCTTGCGAGCGAGGTTGTTTATGAAATATACAAACACATCCAGAACCTTGAGCCTCTTAGCACACGCTCTTATCGTTCTCGCCTTTGGTGCCTTTGGTCTTTACTTCGGTGCCTTCGTTGTTCCTGAGTACTTCGGAACCAATCCAACTTACTTCACCCAGGACTTGTTCAGCGGAGCTTATCTCCTTTACTTAGAACTTGCTGTCCTCGGTCTTAGCATGGCTGTCATCTCCGGCTATGGTCTCTTCTATGCTGTTAAAGGTCTCATCAATCAACGTGATGATGAACCAGTCGTGAAATCTCTCACCACCCTCATCGTTGAAGGTTGGGCTGCCGGTATATTCTTCCTTCTCCAGGCTGTCTTATTCTTTGACCTCACTGGAAACAACGGTGCTGAAAGCAATCTCGTCTTTGTCATCGTCATGTCCCTTCTCATCGCCATCATCTTCCTCATTGCGACCAACATCCCAATGGTCAAACTCTATGATGGCAAAGATCAGAAACCTCTTCTCCGCGGATTCATTGGCGGTGCCATGGTCTTCACCTGCGCTATCGCCCTTGAAGCTGGCCTCAGCCTCTTAGTCAACATGGCCAATACTACCGTGAACGTTTGGAAGCAGAGTGAAATCAACTGCCTCCTTCTCACCATCACCCTTTCCAACTTAGCCGCCTTTGTCCTTCTCCTTCTTGCTTGGCTTAACAAATTCAAGAATGGAACCAAACTCCCAGGCTTCATGGCTGGCGGTGCTGTCCTTGCTATCGCTGCTGGACTCATCATCTATGGCCTTCTCACCATCACCTGGAGAGACAATGGCATTCACCTCAACTACGCTCTTGAAGAAGGCAAGACCTACATCTTCGGTGGCAAGGATTGGGGATTCGGCTTCCCAATCATGAACCTCATCGTTGGTGCTGTCACAGCTACCCTTGGCGGTTACATCATGCTTGCCGCTGCCAAGTCCGGTGCTGAGCTTTCCAAAAAAGCCTAATCGAAAATCAAAAAAATAAGCGCCTCAGTTGCGAGGCGCTTTTTCTTTACCAATCTTTCTTTGGCTTTTCTATTCCGTATCTCTCGAATGGGAAGTTCTTAAGATAATAATCGTAATCGATATCGAAGCAGTGGCGTTTAAGCTCCTTATGCATCCTCTTGATCATCCAAGGCTTAACTGGGCTATAGAACTTCCATATTCTTCTTGGGTAATGGCTGACAACCGTATCTTCTAGGACGTTTCTTTGGTCATTGAATTTCGTTGGCATGACCATATGGGCGACGTTCTTCTTGTTTAAAGCGTCTTGATCAGGAAAGAAAGCCTTTTTGGTCATAACGAACTCAATGCACTTTTCAAAGAGACCAGTCTCCCTGCATTTCTTGATATTGAAGTAGAGGACACCTGAATTGAAATAGTTCTTATTCTTCCAAGTCTTTCCTAAGTAATCGAGAACGGCTCCGAACTCATAGTCACTGATATCGTTCTCGCGGATATTCTCAATAGGGTTATAGATGAGAGTGTCTCCATCAAGGTAAAGAAGCTCATCGATATCCTTCGGGAGAATCCTTTCGGCAAAGAGCCTTAGTAAGCACATCGGAGGGAAGAAGATGTTCTTGTTGTTAGGTCCTTTTTTGAACTCTTCCTCGTACATTTTTGAAGCGTCATAAAGGATGATTTCATTCTCTTCATTGAAGTCTTTTAGCATCTTCTCAAGAAGGAGCCTATCTTCCTCTTCGACACCCTTTGTTTTTCCTGAAGTCATCGAAAAGAGATGGATTTTGACAGGGTTTTTTGTTCTTCTGGCAATACTTTCCATCGAGAGATAAAGCGCCATAGTGTAGCCTTTATCGCCTGCATACAAGATGTTTAACGGTCCTTTATACATTTGGGGTTTCCTGGGTTTCAGCTTCTAGTTGTTGCAACACTTTTTTGTCTCTGGCTTGGAAGATGCAGACGAAGACAAATGAGACAATGAGAGTGAAGTAATAGGTGACGAGTCTCCATAAGAGAGACAGCGCCAAAGCTGCGCCAGAATTGGCGACAGCCATAAGGCAGACGGAAGAGATGACGATTGAGAAAGCGTATTCGATTCCGCCCGTTCCGCCAGGCGTAGGGACCCAAACGACAGCGGTTATAGCGAAGGATGTCGCAAACAAAACGATCATCACGTTCACGAATTCGTTATCGGATAAAGAAGCGCTTAGACCGACAGCCCTAATAAGGAAATAAGGAACAAGATAATAGGCAAGCATCGTCACGATCTTGATGAGTAAGGAGAAGATGAATGTCTTCTTGTGCGTCCAGATAGAACGGAAGCCGATTTGAGCGTTCTCACAATAGGCTTCAAAGGAAGGGATCAATTTGGCGAAATGCTTGTTCAAGAACTTAGGCTTCGTGATGAATTTGATGATGGCGATGATCCAATTCTTTAAGTGCTTGCTTGCGCCTAAGGCAATCATGAAAAGAAGAACGAGGAAGTTGATGGTGTAGCCAACGATAGCGACATACTTAGCCCACTCCATATTGAGGGCAGCTAAACCGTTTGTAATCTGTGGATAAAAGAATAAGGAAACAAAGGCGATCAAGTTCGTCGCGATCATGAAGGTGACGAAATTGGCCAAGACCGCACTGGTGCCAACGGAAGCGGAAGTGCCTCTTTTGGTGAAGGAATAGATTTGGAAAGGCTGTCCTCCTGTAGCGAATGGAGTCACGCCGTTATAGAAGTGTTCCGAACAGCCAATTAAATAGGTATCCGTTTTAGAAGTGTTCGAGCCCGCAGCTTTAGCAAAAAGGTTTAAGGTGATTGGCCAAAGAAGGAAATAAATGATGATTGCCCCAAAGGCAGCAAGAAGCCAAAGGAAGTTGTTTCCATTTGCGATCTGACTAAGGGTTTCACCAATCTTTTGGATCTCTCCAAGAGATAGGAAAAGAGTGAGCACAAGAGCGCTTAAAAGAATCAAGAAAATGATATTGCTGATTAGGCTTTTCTTATTCTTTTTTTGAGTGGTTTTAACTTCGCCTTGCTCATTCATATGGGAAGATTATATCTTCCTTTCGCATATTTGCCTAGATGCCTTGAAACTGAATAAATGCAGATTATTCCTCAAAAATCCTTGGCAAAAACGGATTATTTTTTCTTTTCTTTGCAGTTTGCCTTCCTTTCTATTAAGATTTCATCAACGTGTTGCTCCTCTTGCTCCACGTATAAAAAACAGGGAGGGTCAGAAATGGCTCATAATGAATCGAAACCTTCGGGCGGATTCTTCTCCGTCCGCATGATAGCTGAGAATTCTATCATCGCCGCTCTCTATGTGGTACTTACTTTACTAGTTCCCGCTCTCTCATTTGATTACTTGCAATGCCGCTTCTCGGAAGCGCTCGTCTTGCTTGTTTTCTGGAGGCCAGACATCACCATTGGCCTCACGGTTGGGTGCCTAATTTCCAATGTCATTGGAGCTTCGTTAGGACTCAACGTTTGGATTGATGTCTTGTTTGGCACTTTAGCCACAGCGGTATCTTGCCTATTGATTTCTTTCTTCTCCAAGAGACTCTATATCAGCTGGATTTGGCCAGTCATCTTCAATGGCCTTATCGTCGGCAGCGAACTCTATTTCCTTGGTTACTTAGGCGACCTTCCAATATGGGGAGGCTGGCTTTGGGTTGCCCTTGGTGAGACGATTGCGATGGCGGCCGGATACGCTTTATGGGTTTCTTTGGCCCACACAAAAGTATTCAAAACGGCTTTCCGTCCTCTTATCCACGAAGACGTCAAGTGGTAATAGGCATTTGCCTATTGTCCTTTGAGGAATTAGAATAGCCCAGTAATGTGCAAAGACTTTTGGTTAGAAATTAAACATATCGACAAAAACTGTGGGGCGAGATATGGCATCCTCCATACTCCACACGGAGACGTAGAGCTCCCGATTTTCATGCCGGTCGGCACGAACGCCACAGTCAAAACCCTCTCCCCAGAGGAAATCAAATCATTAGGCGCGGGTATCATCCTCGCAAACACATATCATCTTCACCTTCGTCCAGGCGAGGATTTAGTCAAGAAAGCCGGCGGCCTTCATAAGTTCATGAACTATGACGGACCAATTCTTACCGACAGCGGTGGATTCCAGGTTTTCTCTTTAGCCGATAACCGCAAGATCACCGAAGAAGGCGTTCAGTTCAAGAACTACCTTAACGGCGACAAAGAATTCCTCTCCCCAGAGGATGTCATCCATATTGAAGAAGCTCTCGGACCAGACATAGCTATGTCATTCGATGAATGCATGCCATATCCTGTCGATAGAAGATACGCTGAAAGATCAACTTTAAGAACCCTTCGCTGGGCTGAAAGAGGACTTAAGGCTCATACAAGAGAAGACCAAGCTCTCTTTGGTATCGTCCAAGGAAGTGATTTCACTGACCTTAGAGAAATGTGTGCAAAGGAACTCGCCAAGATGCCTTTCGATGGATATTCCATCGGAGGAACTTCAATCGGCGAACCAAAAGATGTTTGCTTCCACATGGTTGCTGACAGCGTTCGTTATCTCCCGCCAGAGAAACCTCGTTACCTCATGGGCGTTGGTTCAATCGACTACATCCTTGGCGGCATCGAACTTGGTGTCGATATGTTCGACTGTGTTCTTCCAACCCGTATCGCAAGACATGGCGCTCTCATGACAAGCAAAGGCAGAATCAATATTCGCCGCAACGAATACAAAGAGGATTTCACCCCTCTTGATCCGGAGTGCGATTGCTATACCTGCAAGAACTACACCAAAGCCTATCTCCGCCATCTCCATATCGCTAACGAAGAGTTCGGAAAGAGACTTAACAGCATCCACAATATCCGCTTCCTCATCAAGATCGTTGAGGGGGCGCGGAAAGCCATCCAAGAGGATCGCTTCCTTGAATATAAGAAAGAGATCCTTGAGAAGTTTGGCGACGAAAGAGGCTTCTAAATGGACATCTCATTATTTGACTATAACCTTCCTGAAGAACTTATTGCCCAATCCCCAATGCAGCACCGTGATGAGTGCCGCCTTCTAATTGTTGATAGGGAAAATAAGCGGTTTTTGCATAGGAAATTTCATGACATCATTGATTACATCGGTCCAAATGATGTTCTCGTAAGAAACAACACCAAGGTCATTCCTGCTAGACTCATCGGCACCAAAGAGGCGACCGGTGGAGCAGTGGAAGTTCTTCTTTTGAAACAACTCGAAGGAGACGAATGGGAGTGCCTTGTTGGCAATGCCCATAGTGTTCGCGAAGGTTCGGTTTGCGTTTTCGGAAACGGCGAACTCAAATGTGTCTGCACTGCCGTCAAACCTGAAGGCATTAGGAACATGAAATTCATCTACAAGGGCATCTTCTTAGAAGTCCTTGATATGCTTGGACAGATGCCTCTTCCTCCATACATCAAACAGATGTGTGCGAACAAAGAGGACTATCAAACTGTCTATGCGAAAATCCCTGGAAGCGCAGCGGCCCCAACCGCCGGATTCCATTTCACAAATGAGTTATTTGAAGAAATCAAAGCCAAAGGCGCCAAAGTCATCGACGTCACTTTGAATATTGGCTTAGGAACATTCCGTCCTGTCAAAGTCACCGACACCAAGGACCACGTCATGCATAGTGAAGTCTTTGAGATCAGCGAAGAAGCAGCGGAAGAACTCAACAAAGCCAAAGCCGAAGGAAAACGAATCATCGCAGTTGGAACAACCTCAGTCAGAACCCTTGAGGCCAATTACAAGAAATATGGGAAGTTCGTTGCCACTAGAGAACCGACTTCCATCTTCATCGAACCTGGATATAAATATGAAGCGGTGGACGCTCTCATAACCAACTTCCATCTTCCTAAGAGCACCCTCGTTATGCTCGTCAGTGCTTTCATGGGCAGGAAGTTCACTCTCTCCGTCTATGAAGAAGCGGTCAAAGAAAGATATCGTTTCTTCTCCTTTGGAGACGCCATGTTCATATATGGCAAATACGATTATTCAAAGAACCTCGAAGAATAAAGATGCAATATAAGAAGCCGAACTATTACAACATCAGTCTTGAAGAGATCAAGAACCTTCATGGCGAGAGGAAACCAAGGCTTCTTCTTCATGGCTGCTGTGGCCCTTGCTCTTGCTGGCCTCTCCTTTTCCTTTGCCCACATTTCGATGTGACCATCATGTTCAATAACAGCAACATCTATCCTGAGGCGGAATACAACAAAAGACTCGAAGAGCTAAAGCGACTTCTTGAGTGTATCAAAAGGGATTTTGGTTTTGATGTTGGCCTCGTCGTCACTCCATATGATAACGATGAATTCGATAAGGATCTCGCTCCATACAAAGACGAGAGAGAAGGTGGCCGCCGCTGCATGATCTGCTACCGCAAGAGAATGGGTGAAGCTTATGACTATGCCGAGGAGAACGGCTTTGATTATTTCACCACGGTCATGACCATCTCACGCCAAAAGAATTCCCTCATCCTCAATAGCATTGGCAAAGAACTTGAAGCCAAGCATTCCAAAACCAAGTACTTCTATAGCGACTTCAAGAAGGATGATGGCATCGAAAAAGGCAAAGCCCTTAGGGACAAGTACGGCTTATATCAGCAGCTTTGTTGTGGATGCAAATACACCTACGAAGAAGGAGAGCGCAGAAGAATTGAAAAAGGCCTGCTTTAGCAGACCTTTATTTTTCTTTTCTCTTGAAGAGGCGGAAGCCTTTTTTCTTTGGCTTCTCTTCTTTCTTTGGGCTATATGACGCAGCGACCTCTTCCTTCGCGGCTTTGTAGTAGGTGAACGCGGAGAAGAGATTCTTTTTCAAAGTCTTCTTCGTCTCCTCATCATATTTCATCCAACTCTTGATGAGGGTGATTCCCAAGTCGAGTTTGCCTAAGGCCATGACTTCATAGATGGTCTTTCTGTCTTTGGCCTGGAGTATCTCAAAGAGACACTCAGTCATTTGGACAAGGTCTTTCTGACTTAAGGAACCAAGCCAATTGGTGAACATCGTCTGCTTGGTCTTTGAGGCGTTTGAATTCCTTTCAAGCTCAATAAGTTCGCCGGTCTCTTCGTTAAGATCCCATTTGAAGATGCTGTGCTGGAAGAAGGAAGCTTTCTCGTTAGCGGAGATGACTTTGTAAGAGCAAACCTGGTTGAGGAGAAGCCCAATGAGGGATTCCCCAGGAATGACTTTGTAGATTCTTGGAGTGAGCCTATCGAGGGCTTTTTTGCTGAAGACCTTTGGATCTTGGAATCCAGGTCCATCGTGGCAATAACAACCTTTAAAACGCACATAGTACCTGCGTTTCATCATAAGGGTCGCGTACATGGCGAGGTTGCCACCTTTGCTATGTCCGATGATGGTGAATGGGAAGAGGCGGTGCTTAACGATCTTGGTGACGTAATCCCTTGCGAGTTTCTGGGAAGGAATCTCTTTCATGGTCGCGAGATTGCAGTCTTCTTTCCATCCGACAAGGCTTCCATCCGTGCCACGGAAAACGATATATCTCATCGGTCCTTTGCCAACGAAAGTCATCGACATGTATTGGATGCATTTTTCGACGCTGAAAACGTTTTCGATATGTCCAATCTTCAAGGAGGAGAAGCGGGGGCTCTTGAGGATCTTGAGCCAGAACTCTCCATATCTCACCGGGTCGCTTGTGCCATGGGAAAGGAGGGTCTTATCAGAAAGGTCGGCAAACCTTGTTAGTTCAACATACTCATCTCCTTCAGAGATCGCGCTGAAACCATACTCGAATTTGAGGTAGCTAAGCTGCGAAAAGACAAGGCTATCCGTCTCCGAGAAAGGTAGCTCATCAAAGCTATATTGCCCAAATTTATCTAAGTATCCAAAGATGTCCATATCACTTTCCTCCGAAAGCCTTTCTAATTATTGCCCAAAATGGATATCTCCCGTTAGAAATATAGGAAAAAAGATGAAAAACAGGAAAGCCCAAAAATCATCTTTTGGGCATATTAAAAATGGCAAATATGTGCATAATGCACAAGAAATAGACCAAAAAGAGGCCATTTTTGTTATTTTCCGACCACATCTTGACGATTTTCGCAAAAGTGCCATAACCATCGAAAATATTTTTCATTTTTTTGTTGACTCGCCCTCGTACGCGGGAATATACTCATACACGCTGACGCCAGCGATGAAGTGCGATGTTGCTGACACGCCTAGTGCCGTTGTTAAGGCAGTCGACTTAGTCAGGGAACTCGCATGGAGCTAGCAAAGCAAGCCTGAAGAAATAAGGAGGAAAATTCATGGCGAAACAGCAAGTACTGCGCATTCGTTTGCAGGCTTACGATCACAAGATTCTCGACGTCGCCGTCCAGAAGATCGTAGAAATAGCGAATCACTTCAATGTG
>JAILRR010000082.1 GCA_024698065.1 Bacilli bacterium | reverse complement strand
CGTGATGATGCCGGTCAGTTCTTGCCATACTACTACAACCGCAAGATCTACGAATTCGACCCATTCCAGACCATCGATGTCAACGGTGTCGGCGAACTCGTTAAGATTGCTGTTGAACGTGGCCGTGCTACCCGCCCAGAGCTCTTGCTCGGTGTCTGCGGTGAAACCGGTGGCGATCCAGCTTCCATCATGTTCTATGATGAAGTCGGTCTTGACTATGTCAGCTGCTCACCATTCCGTGTCCCACTTGCTAGACTCGCTGCTGCTCAGGCCAACATCACCCACAGCAAAAAATAATCGTCGTTTAATGACAAAATCGCAGGCGTGAAATACCGCCTGCTTTTTTATTGCCGTCTAATAGGCGCGTACGCACACGAAAAGAAAAGGCCTCGAGTCATTTTCAAGGCCGGTCCCAAATCGTTGAATTTGGGGTGTTTCTACGCGTATTTTTTGAGAGAAATCAGAATTTATCTATCGCTGCACGGATAGAATCGCTTCCTGGAAGCTCAAAATCATCGTCATCGAAAGAAGGTTTTGATTTCTTTTTTTCTTTTGTCTTAGGAGCTTCAGGGGTCTCTGGTCTTCTAACCTTCATGTCGAAAGGAATCCCGTTTTCGCGAACGATCGCTTTGAGATATAAAACAATGGCCGCAGACATCGAAATACCAAGTTCATCAACAACCTTTTCAGCTTGTTTTTTGATTTTGCTATCTATCCTTAAATTCAAAGTAGTCTTCGGCATTTTCGTTATTTTTCCTTGTAACGCTTTTGTATATACATTGTAACGCTTTATTTGGATAAAGAAAAGCCCTCGTTTCCGAGGGCAAAAATCGTTGTTTTTGAATTACTTAACGTTAGCGAATGGGCCAATTTCCTCGCCGTCTTTGACTTCGGCACCCACAACGTTGCTTAGAACAACCTTAGCGTGGCTACCAATTTTGGCATCTTTGATGATGACGCTTGGGCCAATTGAGGATTCTTCGCCAATCGTGGTGTTACCCATAATGTAGCTTCCTGGAGCGATCGTGGTATCCTGACCGATTTTGACGGTTGGGGCAATATATGTGTTATCTGGGTCCTCAATTGAGACACCAGCGAGCATATGCGCCTTATTGATGCGTTTCTGGATGATCTTAGCAGCGATGGAAAGCTGGTTTCTATCGTTGACACCTAAGGTTTCGTCTGGGTCTTTAACTGGGTAAGAGCCGACTTTAAAGCCGTTATTAACGAAGATTCCAAGAACGTCGGTCAAATAATACTCACCAGCAGCGTTTTTCGTTGTAAGGTGGCCTAAAGCCTCGAAAAGCTTGGCATTATCGAAGACATAAACGCCTGCGTTAACTTCGTTAATGGCTCTTTCTTCTTCGGTAGCGTCCTTCTGTTCAACAATCTTGGTAACGTTTCCGTTTACTTTGACGATTCTTCCATATCCGAACGGATCTTCAAGAATGGAAGTCATAACGGTCATGGCGTTGCCATTCTCTTCGTGAGCCTTGAATAAGGCTTCAAATGTTTCGGTAGTAAGAAGAGGTGTATCACCACAGCAGACAATGGTCTGTCCTTCGAGCTTTTCAAGGACAGGTGCGGCCATCATAACGGCGTGGCCAGTACCTTTTTGCTCGGATTGCCAAACGACTTCACATTCGTCTTTGACGATTTTCTCGCTAGTTTTGCCACCAAAGCCTACAACAGCAACGAGTTTCTTGAATCCAAGAGGCTTTAAAGCGTTGATGACATATTTAACGAGCGGCTGACCAAGGACAGGGAAAGAGACCTTAGAGATGTCATCTCTCTTGCTCTTCATTCTTGTGCCTTTTCCGGCAGCTAAAATAATTGCGTATTTTTCCATAAAGGGACTCCTTATTTCATGGTCTTGGTTACTCTTACGATATAGCCAAGGCTCTTATAGTGTTTTGCTTGTTCTTTAACGAATTTGGCGTCTTTTGAAAGGGCGAAGCAGGCGGATCCGCTTCCGGTCATGCCGGCAACCTGAAATCCAGCCTTCTTAAACGAATCGACGATGATCTTAACCTCTGGGAGGGTTGATGCCGCAGGCGGATAAAGATCATTGCCCATGGATTTTCCAATGAGTTCAAGGTCATCGTTGGCTAATCCTTCAAGGATCTTTTCGGTGTCTGCATTCTCTTTTTCGAACTTGCCGCAGATCTGGAATATCGCGCCTGTACTTAAGCCTTGCTTAGGTTTCACAATCAAGCAGTGATACTGACATTTAACAGGGATTTGCTGAAGATTTTCGCCTAAAGACGTGGCTAATGCTGGTTTTGTGTTAAGGAAGAAAGGAACGTCGGCCCCAAGACTTAAAGCGATGCGCTTAATGGTTTCTGGGTCGGTTTTAATCTTAAGAAGCGAGATGAGGCTTTCGATAACGGCGGCGGCATTAGATGAGCCTCCACCCATACCGGCAGCAAAAGGAATTTCCTTGTGGATGCTGATATTGAAATTATCTTTGAAGCCAAACTCTTTCCTCATGGCCTCCACGGCTTTTGTGCAAAGGTTGTGGCGGAGATTGGCTAAGCCTATATCATCACAGGTGATGAAAGTATCAAAAGCGCCTGGGCGCTTCTCGATTTCTATAACGTCGTGAAGCTCAACAGGAATCATGATGGTTTCCAAGTTGTGGTAACCATCTTCTCTCTCGTTGAGAACCTTAAGCGAGAGATTGATCTTCGCGTAGGATTTAACTATTTGGTGGGTTCTTTCAAATAACATAAATTTGAATAACAAAATTCTACTAGTTTGATTTTTTAAATCAATATAGAGACCTAAGCAGCTTTAAATAACCGTCTAATGAGACGTCCTGTGGCCTTAGATTCGCCTTTATGCCAGCCTTTTCGAGTGTTTCTTTGGCCTTGGCATTGTCTTTCAGGTGTTGAGAAAGGTTGTTGTAGATGGTTTTCCTCTTGTGGAGGAAGAGGGCAGACACCAATTTGTAGAGTTTGCTAGCCTCTTCGATGTTGTCGTTCTTGATCTTGAGAACGAAGACGCTCGAGTCGACATGTGGCGCAGGTGCAAAAGAGGTCCTAGGGACGTTAAAGCCTTTAACAAAATCAGAGCGATAGGCGATTAATAGGCCAAGCGGGCCATAGTCCTCGCTTCCAAGAGGGGCCTTAAGTCTAGAAACCACTTCTTTCTGGACCATAAAGACGCCCGTTTTAAGATTCTTTGCATTAAGCAAAACCCTTTCTAGGATTGCGCTCGTTATATAGTAAGGCAGGTTGCTGATGATTTTCGTGTATTTCTCATAGTCCCACTTCATCGCGTTGCCAACTAGCGGGTTAACGTTCTTCGAATCTCTGAAGTCCTCGATCAATTTCTGGATTAAGCCATCATCGATGTCAATCAAATCAGCCTGTGAGGCTTTCTGCTCGATGAAATATGAAAGGGAGCCGGCGCCAGACCCAATTTCCAGAACGGTGTCGTTCTCATCAATCTCAGCCAAATCAACGATTCTTTTTGATGCATCGCTATCAATCAAGAAGTTCTGGCCAACTTCGTGTTTGGCCAAGAGCTTATATTCCGCGATCTTTTCAAAATACTGTTCCTCATTCATGGCCAATTGCCTCCTCTAAATCTTTTCTATCTAAACCAAGCGCCTTCAATCTTTTCAAAAGGGTCTTTCCGTTCACCTGATCAACATGAAGACGGTTCTCTAGAATTTTTCTTTTTTCCACTGAATCAGGTTGCCCAACAAGACCTAACTCAAATAAATCGTTCATAGACAAATTTGAAGTTTTTGAATTGCTGTTTGGAACCATCAAATGATTTAAGGCATCCATGATTGTAGCCTTGTCTGACTCCGCGACACCCACTTTATGTCGTTTGATCGCTTTTTCTTTTGGAATGAAGGCATTAAATAATCCCATAATCTCGGTGTTTAGGATATCCCTGATCCTTTTTCCAGGGGCATCAGGATCAGTCAAAACGACAATGGTCCTTGTCTCCGACAAGGCTCTAATGTACTCAATAGTTTCACGTGAAACTTCTGAACCGTTTGTGGTGACGATGTCCGCATCTAAAAAAGTTTCGAGCAAATCCTTATCCATTTTGCCCTCAACTACTATGACATTCGGGTATTTTACTTTCATTTGTAGTGAAACAATCTTTTAAAGTTGTTTTCCACGGCATTTTCCATGTCTTTTTTGGAAACAGATCGTAATTCTGCCATGGTTTCTAGAATCTCTTTGATGTTTTTTGGCTCGTTTTGCTTTCCACGGTACGGAACCGGTGAAAGGTATGGTGAGTCCGTTTCAGTTAGGATCCTGTCAATCGGACAATTTTTAACATTTTCCTTTGGCTCAATCGCATTCTTATAAGTGATTGGACCATCGAAACCAAAGTAGCAACCAAGGTCGGCAAACCTCTTTAGCATCTCGGTAGATCCGCTATAACAATGGAGGACGCAGCCCGCCTTAACTGGGTGCTCTTTTAGGATCGTATAAGTGTCCTCGCTAGCGTCTCTAGCGTGTATCGATAACGGCAAATTAATCTCATTGGCCAACTCGATTTGTTTTATGAACCAAACATTCTGATTATCGTGGTCTTTCTGTTCCTTGAACCAATGATAATCGAGCCCTATTTCTCCGATAGCGACAACCTTATCGTCTTTGGCTATTTCTTTTATTTCCTCAAGCGCTTCGTCGCTTATGTTTTCGAGGTTTTCTGGGTGGAATCCAACCGCTGCGTAGACGCAATCAAACTCATGAGCAATTTGAACGGCTCTTTTTGAGCTTTCTAAGTCCCAGCCAACACATAGCATTAAAGAAACGCCGGCTTCTTTGGCTCTTTCTATTATCTCGGCTCTTTTTTCGAAGAGCCCGTCGTCATTTAAATGGCAATGTGAGTCGAGCATGCTATTTTCCTACACAGAATCTTGAGAAGATCTCGTCCGTCAAATCTAAAGTGACCCCTTCGCCAAGTAGCTCTCGGGCGCCATTATAGGCAGCCATCAAATTAACAGAGACCAAATCAATTGGAGCCTGTTTAAGGGCGTCTTCTTTTGCTTTCGCCAAATGCTCGTCGATACTCATAAGCAAACCGAGTTGTCTTGCACTAGAAAGGGATGGGGAATTAAAGGCGGTTTCAGATAGCCCAAGTTCCTCATAAATCTTCTCTAAAAGAGGTTTGATGTCCTTATTGATCGCGCTGATGTAGAGTTTTCCTTTTTCCGTATTTTTGACGAGGTCACTTTTGTTATACACAGTGATGAGAATTTTGCCTTTTGCGAGTTCTTTTATCCTAAAATCCTCTGCAGATTCCCCTTTTTCTGCATCGATTACGTGAATAATGAGGTCTGCTTTAGAGATTGATTCTTCGCTCTTAGCGATGCCTAAAGCTTCAATTTTGTCAGAGCTGTTTCTGATGCCAGCAGTATCAAGAAGATGAAGAGAAATGCCTTTAACAGACACGTCTCCTTCAACCACGTCGCGGGTGGTTCCTGGAATATCTGAAACGATGGCTTTTTCTTCGTTCATCAAGGCATTCAGAAGCGAGGATTTACCAACGTTTGGTTCGCCCACAATTGCCACTTTTAAGCCTTCTTTGACAATTTTTCCTTCTTTGCCACCTTTAATAAGGCCTGCAATCGTTTCCCTGGTGGCGTCTATATGCTCGATTATCGTCTTCTCATTAATCTCTTCTATATCTTCGTATTCAGGGAAGTCTATGTTCACCTCTAGCAAAGCTAGAAGGTCGGCAATTGACTTCTTCAAAGGCTCTACAAGCTTACTTGTTTGGCCATTTAAGGACATTAAATTAAGGTTCTTGGATTCGACTGTTGTGGCGTTAATCAAATCATTGATGGATTCGGCTTCGATAAGGTCCATTTTGCCGTTATAGAAGGCTCTAGAAGAGAATTCTCCACGCGTAGCATATGTCGCGCCTCTTTTGATATAGGCTTCGATAATCTGGTTGGCTATAAGCATCGATCCATGGCAAGAGATCTCAACGATATCCTCACCAGTAACCGTGTTTGGCCCTTTAAAGGCGTATAACAAAACAAGATCAATAGGCTGTCCGTTATCACTTAACGTGCCGTAATAGATTTCTCTATTAGTGGTCCCACTAACTTTCTTGCTGAATATCTGGTCGGTAATCGCAAAAGCGCCGTCTCCTGAGATTCTTATTAAAGCAAGGGCGCCTTTGAGAGGCGGTGTAGCAAGGGCAATGATTACGTTATTCATAAGCAAATTATACCTTTATAAAAGGTAATATGCTCTCACATTACAAAAAAGCAGGCATTGATTAGCCTGCTTTATAAATTAGTCGACGTATTTGATTGTGACGGCTCTGTCATGACCTTCGCCACTGGATTCAGTTTTGATGTGGCTCATGCCGTTAAGAGTGTTATGGATGATTCTTCTCTCATCGGCGGTCATTGGGTCAAGTTTGACATCAACGTGAGTCTTAACGACTTCACGAGCGGTCTTCTTGGCGACCCACTGGAGACGATCATATTTGTCTTCTTTGTATCCACCGACATCAAGGAGAATCCTGTATCTGTGACGGAATTTGTTGCTGACAGCAAGTCTAGCAAGCTCATTAAGAGCTTGAAGAGTGCGACCACCTTTACCGATGAGAATTGGATTTCTCTCGGAGTTGATGTTGACATGGATGATGTCTTCATCGATGGTGGAAGAAGTTTCGGCTTCGACACCCATTCCGCCAAGGGCAGTCTTAAGGTATTCTTCAGCGAAGGCTGCGGCATCATCGATATCGTAAATTTCGATGGTGGCTTCCTTGCCGATTCCGAATAAGCCCTTCTTTTCTTCGATGACTTTGTAGATCAACTGCTCAGCTGGAATATTAACAGCTTTGCTAGCGGCTTGAACGGCTTCTTCAACAGTTTTACTGGTGAAATGTTTCATTTATGTATCCTCCTAACGATCTTTTTTACGACGCATTATGAGCTGGATAATCGTAGTCTGGAGCATAGCTACGAGACCACCGATTGCCCAATAGACGCCCATAGCGGCAGGGAGCGAGAAGCCAAGGATGATGGTGAAGATTAACATGAACCAAGAGACCATCTTTTGGGTTCTGGCTGTTTTATCAGCGGCAGGATTTGCTGTGGTTTTTGCAAGTTTTTTGTTTCTTGCGGCGTTGATCCACTGAGGCAATTTCATGGCACAGAATTGGGTGGCGGCCATCAAGATGAAGAGAACGGCTGCGGTCCACCAACCGTTTGTGTTGGCATACCAGGTTCCCGAGAAATTCGTCAAGACGTTTGAGAGCGGATCGCTTAATCTCAATTTCAAGACTTCGCCACTAGAAAGGGCGGCAGAACCTTGGAGGGCTCCCCAAACAGAAACGAAGACAGGGAATTGAATGATAATGGCAAGGATGCTCGAAAGAGGGTTAACTTTGTTCCTTCTATATAAGGCCATTGTCTCTTGTGAGACTCTTGCTTGTTCGGCGGTGTTGGTGTTCGAGTTAGGGTATTTGGCCTGAATCTTAGCGATTTGTGGCTGAAGAGCGGTCATCTTTTGCTGATCGAGAGTGCTCTTGAAGGTGAGCAAGACGACCAAGAGTCTGACGATGATGGTCGTGAGGATCAAAGCCCAAATCTGACCAACGCCAGATAAGCCTGGGTCAAAGCTGAAGCTGAGGGCATCCATTAAGCAGGCTACTGGATAAACGATAAGTCCTTCGAGGAAACCGTGTGACCAGGCTTCTCCCCAAGAAATTGGCTCCATTTTGACTTGCCAGTTGTTTGAAGCACCATAGTGGCCGTAATTGCCTTCTCTGGTTGTGATGCAAGTACGAACATTGTTGGCAAGTTGAGTGATTCCACTCTTGTAAAGAGTGGTAAAGTCGGCGCTTGGAACGCTTGCGGATCCACTTCCTGGTTTGACTGTGTCAATTTCCTTTTGAATCTCTTCGGTCCATTTTTCATAGTTGCCGAAGTTGAACTCATAGGTTGTATTTCCAGTAGATGAATCTGACTTTTTGGTGACGAATTTAAGGTATCCGTAATTTCTGAGGATTGAATCCTCGTTAACGGTGATGCCTTCTTCGTTCCCAATGCAATCAGGTGCGCTGAATGGATTTAGCTGAGCGGCAGTTAAAGAAGCTTCGTTAACGGTGATGCCGTCGGCTTTTGCAGCTGAGATGGCAGCTTCTAATAACTTCTGGTCCATCTTTTTGAAGAAATCATAAGATGGGACTGCAATTTTATTTTGATTCGCGGAAGCGATGATACTATTCGACAAAAATTCTGCTTTTTTAGCAGTGAATACGCCATTTTGATCGACTGGGATGTAACCCCAAAGGTTGTCATTCCCCTCGATTGGCTTAAACGAAAGCTCAGGGGTCCTATATTCCTCAGGAACAGAAGATTCCCCATCGACATAAATAGTCACGCCCTGATCATAAGGGTAAGCGACACGAGCTCTTTCTATGTCTGAACAGAAATTCGAAACACAGCCGGAAAGCATCAAGGTCCCTGCAGCAAGACCAAGCGCTCCCAACAATTTAACTTTCGTGCGTTTATTCAAGGTTGTTATTCTCCGATGTTTTTGAGGGCATCGATGAGTTCTAGTTTTTCTTTTTCAAAATCCGCGGTGTCGTATGCAGCACGCGCCACAATCACGATATCAACCGGGCGACTCAGATCGAAGCCTTGACCGATCATGTATCTGATCTGTCGTTTTATTTTGTTGCGGGTTACCGCATGACCGTTTCTTTTGCTGACAGAGATGCCAATCCTGGCTTCCCCGCTTTCTCTTTTTCGAGAGTTGATTAGGAAATGCGGCGTTCTGATACGCCTAGATGAACCGATAATTTCGGAAAACTCTTCATATTTGAGAATTCTGTTCTCTTTTTTCATTAGGCGTCCTTAAAACAAAAGGAAAAATTAGGCAGCGATTCTGG
>JAILRR010000068.1 GCA_024698065.1 Bacilli bacterium | reverse complement strand
GTTCAGCATTCTGACGTCAAACTACATGAGGTCATCAAAGCCAAAAAGAAACTCGAAGACCTCCAAGAAGAGGTCAAGAAAGAGACCTTCGATGGTCCTCTTTCGGTCGGGGATTACGTGGCAATTCCTTCTTTATTCGTCCAAGGTCGCCTCAAAGAGATGAACGGAAACAAAATCACCATCGTCACGAGAGAAGGCCTTACTTTGCACGCGAAGAAAGACCAAGCCGTCAGAGTCGAAGAGCCTAAGATCGAGAGGAAGGAGACCTCCGCTCTTAGAATCGATGACCTCGCGAATAGAGCCAGCGTCCCTCTTGAGCTCAATATAATCGGCCAACATATCGATGAAGCAAAGCTTTCCTTAGAGAAATACATCGATGAATGCCTCATCCGTCACTACAAGAGGGTGAGAATCATCCATGGTTGGGGAAGTGGAGCGCTTCGTAACTTAACTAGAACATATTGCGAGAGCCATAAGAACATCGTTGCCTCTTATGAGGGGGCGACTGGTGAAGAAGGAGGAGGCGGAGCGACCATCGTCCACCTCAAATAAGATGGAGTTAAGCAAGAAGCTTGAAAGCCAAATCGCCCTTCTTCCGAGCAAACCTGGCGTTTATCTTATGAAAGACGCCGAGGACAAGATTATTTATGTTGGCAAGGCGAAGAACTTAAAGAACAGGGTTTCCCAGTATTTCCTTCGCCCACAAAGTGGCAAGGTTTTCGCCATGGTCACCCATGTCGACCATTTCGATTTCATCATCGTCCATAACGAGAAAGAGGCCTTCATACTCGAGATGAACCTCATCCAAACGCACTATCCTCGTTACAACATCATGCTCATGGACGATTCGCATTACCCATATATCGCCTTAAGAAGGAAAGACGCTTTCCTCAAAATCGCTCGTCGAGCGGACGATAAGAACTATTTCTATTTCGGCCCATTCCCGAATTCGAGCGACGCCTATAAGACCATCGACCTCATTAATTCCCTTTATCCGACAAGGAAATGCAAGAACCTCGGGAAGAAGATCTGCCTTTATTACCATCTTGGGCAATGTCTAGGCCCATGTGAGAAAGACATACCAGAAGAGACGTACAAAGAACTCTACGAAAGCATCAAGTCCCTTCTTGAAGGGAATATCGAACCCATCAAGAAAGAACTAAAAGAGAAGATGCTTAAAGCATCCGATGAAGAAAGGTATGAGGATGCCGCTTTCTATAAGAGCAGCATCGATTCTCTAGAAAGAACGGTTGCCAAACAATCCGTCGAAGTTTCTACCGACAAGACGAATAGGGATATTTTCGCCTATGCGACGCGTGATTCTTATCTTGGCCTTTCAATCCTCACCATCAGAGGTGGAAGACTGCTTGGCAAAAAGAACGTCGTCGTGCAGTCTTTTGGTGAGCCTCATGAACAGGCTACCGAACTCATTGAGGAATATTATCAGAACAACGATCTTCCTAGCGAGATTGTCTGCAATATCGTCGGATTTGCCGAGGATTTCCTTCCTATCTACCCTGATGCGAAGATTGTCTCTCCAAAAGAAGGAAGGCTTTATGAACAGCTCGATATGGCCTCACTTAACGCTAGACAAGGGTTAGACGCTCACTTCATGTCGGCAAGGCTTGAAGACGATAATGAAGCCCTTCTTGATGAGCTTGGAAAAATCCTTCATATCAAGACGCCATACCGCATCGAGCTTTTTGATAACTCCCATCTCCAAGGCTCTTCGCCAGTGGGGGCGATGGTTTGCTATATCAATGGTGAGCCTGCCAAAGGGATGTATAGAAAATTCCATTTAAGTGAGGTTAATGCGGGGGACGATTACCATTCGATGGTGGAAGTCGTTTCAAGAAGATACAAGAGACTCAAAGACGAGAACCTTTCATATCCTGATCTCATCCTCACCGATGGAGGTTTGACCCAGGTTCACGCCACCCTTGAAGCCCTTAATTCCATTGAGGTCGATATTCCGGTCTATGGTCTATATAAGAACGACAAACACCAAACAGAAGGAATCATCGACAAAGATGGGAATACTTACCCCCTTAGTCCAACCTCGCCTCTCTTCTTTTTGCTCATGAGAATGCAAGACGAAGTCCATAGGTTCGCCATATCTTTCCATAAGGCGGAAAGAAGCAAGAAGATGAAACTAAGTGTCTTCGACGGAGTCAAAGGATTAGGGGGGAAGAGAAAAGACATACTCAAAAAGAATTACCCGACAATCGATTCCCTCAAAAACGCCTCATTATCGGAGCTTGAGCAACTCTTGCCCCACGAAGTGGCAATGAGTCTTATCGAAAAACTAAAAACTCTATAAAAAGATTGCCTCAAATCACCTTTGGTGTATTATAATGTCTCGGCACGCGCTCGTAGCTCAGTTGGATAGAGCAACAGCCTTCTAAGCTGTGGGTCAGGCGTTCGAGTCGCCTCGAGCGCGCCAAAAGAAAAAGATAGACGTCCTGCAATATGGTGCGTCTTTTTCTTTGTTACGCGTCAGCCAAAACACTCTTTTTGTATAAAAAGGACAGTAATTATATTATTTCTTTTCACCTTGAAACAAATTTAGAAACGGCATCATCAGTGGCTTTTTGTTGATTCTTCTTGTTAAAAAGAAGAAAAAGGGACCAAAATAGTATTGGTGCAAAAACCAACATAAAACCAAGGAGATGTAAAATTATGTTTTTAGACGTAGTTGACCCATTTTTGACGTTAGCCGGTTCCAGTGTGGACGCCCCACTTGTGGTGCTTTATGTCCTCATTGGACTGACCTTGCTGATCCTCATTGTCTGTGTCGTCGTCTGGTTTGTGAAAAAGCGCCAGAAGAACGTGGCTTTGAAGGAAGAAAGCAAACCTCTGGAAGAAGAGAAGGGGCCAGAGGCAATCGCGTCCGTAGAGGAAGAGGCAAGCGAAGAGGCTGCTGAGATCCTTGAAGAGGAAGAAGTGGCCAAAGAGGATTTAGACGAAGTCGCCGAAGAAGAAAAAGCGGCCGGAATGGAAATCCTTGAGACCAAAATCAATGACGACGGTGATGAGATCCTCGTTGAGAAAGACAAGAAAGGAAACATCTTCGAGATCAGATTCATCAAATCCTTTACCGCGAAACTCATTCAATCGCCTGAAGAAACCAAGAAATATTATGAGGAGCTCAAAAACGAGGTCCTCTCATACAAGAAGGCCAATAGCCGTGTCAGCTGGCATTACGATTCCGTGAACGTTGGCAGAGAAAAAGTTCTCAAGTTCGTGATCAGAGGCAAGACCTTATGCGTTTATTATGCCTTGAACGCCGATGATTACGCCGAATCCAAATACAAAGTGGAGAAGGTTGAGAAGAAGAAATACGAAGACGTCCCTTGCCTCTATCGAATCAAGAACGACAGAAGAAGGGATTATGCCAAAGACCTCATCGCTACCGTGATGGGCAAACTTGGCTTAGAGAAAGGGGAGGAGCAACATGAATCCTATGTCCTTCCTTATGAAGAAACATCACCTCTTCTTAAACGTGGCTTAATCAAGGAACTCAAAGTCCAAGTCAATAAACCTGCGCCAGCTCCAGTCGAGGAAGCGCCAGAAGAAGAACTCGAAATCCTTGAGACCAAGACCAACGCCGATGGAGATGAGATCCTTGTCGAGAAGGATGCCAAAGGCAATATCTTCGAAATCAGGTTCGTCAAATCCTTCACCGCCAAGATCATCCAGGCCCCTGAAGAGACCAAGAAATATTACGAGGAGCTTAAGAATGAGGCTCTCTCCTATAAGAAAAACAATTCGAGAGTCAGTTGGCACTATGATTCCATCAATGCTGGCCGTAACCGGTTCCTTAAGTTCGCTGTCAGAGGCAAGACACTTTGTGTCTATTACCCTCTTAATGCCGACGACTACGCTGAGACCAAATACAAGGTCGAGAAGGTCGAATCCAAGAAGTTCGAGGAAGTCCCGTGCCTCTTCCGCATTAAGAACGACAGACGCCTTGGCTATGCCAAAGACCTCATGGCCGAAGTCGCTAAGAAGCTCGGCCTAGAAAAAGGCAAAGAGCAGCATGAGTCCTATATCCTCCCGTATGAAGAGAACAAGCCTCTCATCAAACGTGGATTGATCAAAGAGCTCAAAGTCAAAGTCAATAAGCCTGAGGCGGCTATCGAAGAGGCTCCAGCCGATATGGAGATCCTTGAGACCAAGACCAACGCCGATGGAGATGAGATCCTTGTCGAGAAGGATGCCAAAGGCAACATCTTCGAGATAAGATACATCAAGTCCTTCAAAGCGAAACTCTCGCAGAGCGAAGCCACGGTCAAAGACTATTACACCATCCTCAAGAATTACGCTCTCTCGTATAAGAAAGTGAATTCACGTGTTTCCTGGCGTTATGACTCCCTTAACCTTGGCAGGAACCAAGTTCTCAAGTTTGCGATCAGAGGTAAGACCTTATGCGTCTATTACGCTTTGAACGCCGATGACTACGCGGAGACAAAATACAAGGTCGAGAAAGTCGAATCCAAGAAGTTCGAGGAAGTCCCGTGCCTCTTCAGGATCAAGAACGACAGACGCCTTGGCTATGCCAAAGACCTTATCGACGATGTCATGAAGAAGTTCGAGGCCGGAAAAGGCAAGGAGCAGGACGAAGATTACCGCATCCCAACCGAATCGACCAAAGCCCTTCTTAAGAAAGGTCTCATCAAAGAGCTCAAGACGAGAGTCAAAGAAGAGCATCAGGATGAGCACCATACCCCAATCAGCGTCGAGGAAGCTGATAAGATGATGACCAACGAAGTGGCGGAGGCTTCTATCGAAGAAGATGTCATCCATCATCATCACAAAGGCAAGAAAGAGATCATCAACATCGATACCCTTTCCCAAAACTTCAAAGATGGCGATATGGTTGACCTTAAAGCCCTCATCAAGAAGAAGCTCGTCCCTGCCAAGACCGGATACGTCAAAGTCTTAGCGAGAGGCGTCCTTGATAAGAGACTCATCGTCGACCTTGATGATTATTCCCTCCAAGCCGTCAAGATGATCATCCTTCTTGGTGGCCACGCCAAAAAGATCCAATAATCTTTAATATAAGGAAGACACCCATTCAAAGTGGGTGTTTTTCTTTTATGCCTAGCCAAGAAAAAAGACTTGCCTTGCCCCATCTTTTGCTAAAATAAAAATATGAAGAAGCTTTTCATATACTATTCGCACACCGGTAACGGCGATTTCGTTTCGAAGATCCTTACTGAAAAAGGATTTGATATAAGAAAATATGGCACTGAGAAAAGGGTTCTCCCAAAGAGTTTCTTTTTCTCGATGCTAGTAGGGGGCTTCAAAGCCTCAATCGGCTCGTGCCCGAAACTCGAGGAATTCAATAAACGCCTCGAGGACTATGATGAGGTCTACATCGGTTCGCCTATCTGGAATGGAAGGCTTGCTACCCCAACTAATTCATTGCTCAAAACCTTGGACCTCAAAGGCAAGAAAGTCACCTTTGTCCTATATAGCGGCTCAGGAACATCGAAAGCGGCGGACAAGAAAATCGCTAAGCTCTATCCTGAAGCAAGAACCATCCACCTCAAAGAACCAAAGAAATATCCAGAAGAAGCCGCGAATAGGCTATCTCTCTAAGAATAAGAAAAGCGCCCAACGAATGGGCGCTTTGTTTTATTGTGTGACCTCTCCTTTTAAGATGGAGTCGAGGTATTTGTATAGGGTTTCGATTGCTGAGGACATCGTCTTGATGGCGGCTTCGTTTTTGGATTTGAGAATCTCGGCGTATTCTTGGAAGATGCCACGCAACACGACGATGAACATCTTGATGTTATCGTCATTGATGCCACCGGCAAGATTGATCGAGCCGTCAGCGATGCCTTTTTCCATGGCGATTCTGACTGGCTTATGGATGGCCAAGACGCTTTCGTTGATGAATCTTTCGTCGTTGGTGATGCCAGCGGCGGCAACGGCAACGGTGATTTCCTTCATCGCGTAGATGTGGACATAGTATTCAGGGACGAAGCTGAGGACGCCTCTGGCGATGGCGATAACCTGCTCACGTCCATTAAGGCTTTTGAATTTCTCGCTTGAGGCAAAGCCCATAAGCTTATTCATCGCGAATTCGACGTATCTCTGATGGGTGGCAAGAAGAAGGTTTTCCCTTGTCTTGAAATAATTGACGATGGAACGAGTGGAAACGCCTGCTTCATCGGCGATCATCTGAAGGGTGGTGTTCATGACATCCTGTTTGGCGAAGAGCCTCATGGTGGCGTTGAAGACCTTTTCGATGTTGTCGAGTTTCATTTTTTCCGTTCTCATAAAAACCCCCTCCGGTTTATACAATTTTAGTATAAAAAAGACAAAAGTACTGAATTATGCTCTAACAAAGTTAAAGTAAACTCAATAGCAAAGTGTTTTAGTTGTATTTTACCTTTAATAAAGGCAAAATTGTCGCCATGAAAAAAGCACTGATTTTTGACATCGACGGCACCCTCTGGGATTCTACTCTCTCAGTTGCGAAGGCCTGGGACGAAGTCGCGTCCGCGAGTAAATACAAATTCCACATCACCCATGAGCAGATCCTTCCTTGCATGGGCAAACCGATGAGCGAATTCCCTGCCATCCTTTTCCCTAGTATGCCAAAAGAGGATTCCGACGATTTGTTAGCGAAGTCTCTTGACCACGAAAACGAATACGTTGCCTCCCATCCTGGCATCCTTTACGAAGGAGTGGAGGAAACCCTCACCAAGCTCTCGAAGAAATACGACCTTCTTATCTTAAGCAACTGCCAGAAAGGCTATATCGAGGCCTTCTTGACCGCGACTAAATTAGGTCATGTTTTCACTGGCTACATCTGCTGGGGAGATAACTTCTATAGCAAGAGCCAGAACATGCTTCTTTTAACGAGCAAGTATGGCTATGAAAAGGCTATGTATGTTGGTGACACTCTTTACGATGAGACCGAAACCCACAAAGCAGGCTACAAATTCGCCCATGCTTCCTATGGTTTTGGCAAAGCCTCCAACCCTGAGTACGTATTAAAAAAATTCAGCGACCTTGAAGCGGCCGCTGATGACGCTCTTAGCGAATAGCTTCCGAAGGAGCCTCGCTTTGGAGAGTGTAATGCTCCTTGCTAGGATAGTCCTTCGTGATTTCGCCTCCATAATGAGATGAGACGGTGCGGATATTGGCGCCGTCTTTTTTATGGTTATAAGACTTAAGGCAATAGTTCTCGAATTCAAAGGAAAAAGTGCAGCTTGAGCTGCTATCTTCTGAATAAGTGATATTACCGTTTAGCGAGGAGGCAGCCGGTTCTTCGTATGATTCGCTCGTGATTGAACTACTTTGTGAGATTTCCTTGATGAAATCCGAGACCTCTTTGGCACTGTCTAGCACCTGAGAATTCATGATGGAAAGCGAGTCTTCGGCTTTATCGATCCAGTCCCTCTTGCTCTCAAAGACATATTCGTGCCTGATGTTCTTGACGAATTCGTTGCCCCTTTCAAAGACGTTCACATAGGATGAGCCATTACGGGTTTCGGCATAGACCCAGCTTTCATATAGCCATTTTGAGCCTTCTTCGGCAGACCCATTCAAAAGGAAGTAGGCGTAGGGGAAGATTTCCTTATCCTCACCATTGATGTACCTTGCGTCAACGTTCACTTTGATTTCCACATTCGTGAGTTCTTTGTCGTGGAAAGTGAAACTATTAGTCTTCATATCGAGAGAAAGCGTTTCCGGCATCTCATAATCCTTGTCGTTCACGATGGTGCGGTATCTAGCAAGCGAAAGGATCGCGTGATCGCGGTCTGTCGTCGGCTTCTGATTGATGGTCGCATTGCTAGCACAAGCGCTCACAGAGAGAAGCAAAAAAAGAGGAAGCAGGATTTGTTTTCTCATACTTGCTAAATTGTAATGTTTTAAAAAGAAAAGGCAATCTTTATGGAGATATCTCCATCTAATTTGCTAGAATAACGCCATGGACAACTACAAAACCCTTCTTGAGAAGAAAGAATACGATCTTCTTCTTTCCCTCACCGAAGGCGACCTCTCGCCAGCGGGTCTTAGCTACCGCGCTTCGGCCTATCTCGCCAAAGGCGATGCCAAGCAAGCACTCAATATCCTTAACGCCCATCGTGACGAGCTTTTCAAAGTGAGCCCCCTCAAAACGATGAGGAGCATTTTCGAGCTTCGTTTCATCCTCAAAGAATTCGAGGAAGCCTATGACGACCTTGAGTATTTTGAGAACCTCCCATACGTCTCCCAAGAGGTCGAGGAATACCTTCATGCCCTCCCGAAAATGATTAGGACGGAGGAGAGGAATTCCCATCTTTCTGAGAAATTCACTGAAGAAGAGATAATCGAGAAGCTGTCGGAGAAATCTGACGACTATGAGATCATCTCCACCCTCAATATGATCGGCCCTCTCAAGGTCAAGGATTACATACCTTCCTTAGTTGCTTTGGTCGGTAGCCAGAAGTCCTCTATTGTGAGGACATACGCCCTCATGTATCTCATCTCGGCTAGATATGACAAAGAGATTACCTTCATCAAAAACGGCCAATTCTTCAAACTCATACCGTCTAGCACGATTCCTCCATTCACTGGCAAAGCCTTTGAGGATTTCAGAGTCAAACTTGATGAGGAGATAAATGATCCTTCGGTTTCTAACATCGCCAAGAAACTCCTCAATGACTACATCTTCGAACTCTTCCCGGAGGAGGTTCCTCTCGAAACGGAAGGGGCCTTATATTTCGTCGCGTTCTCCGCATTGGCCCACGAATATCTCTCTAGCGACTTTGACTTGGTCAAAGAATGCGAGGAAAAAGGCGTTAGGCTCGAAGAAGCGAAAGCCCTCATTGAGAAGGTGAAAGAGGTTCGTAAGGCCGAAAGCACACTTCATTACTAATTATTTCTCAAAGTATTTGTTAACTATCGTAAGATAGGCTATATTAATTCAGTTGCAAAAACTAAAGAGGTTTTGAATATGAAACACACCATTGAACAAATTACCCCTTCCCGCGTTAAGGTCACCGTCGACCTTGAGAAGGAAGTTTGGGTCGAGGCGCAAGAGAAGGCCTTCAACAAGGTCAGCGCCAAAGTCAGCGTTCCTGGCTTCCGTCCAGGCAAGGCTCCAAAGAACCTTCTCAAAGAGAGAGTCAACCAGGAAGCCGTCTACAACGAGGCCATCGATTCCGTCTTGAATCCAACCTTCGCTGAACTTATCAAAGAAACCAAGGTCCGTCCTTTCTTCCGCCCAGATGTCGCCATCACCAAACTTAGCGACACCGAGCTTCAGTTAGCCTACACGATCATCACCGTCCCAAGCGCCAAACTCGGTGCCTACAAAGGCCTTAAAGCTGAGCGCCCAGCCGACACCGTCACCGACGCCGAAGTCGAAGCTGCGGTGGCAAGACGCTTCGAGAACAACGCCGAGCTCGTCCTTGTTGATCGTGAAGCCAAGATGGGCGACACCGTCACCATCGACTTCAATGGCTTCCTCCCAGATGAGAAAGGAAACCTCAAGCCATTCGAAGGCGGCAAAGCCGACAACTATAGCCTTGTCCTTGGCTCCCATTCCTTCATTCCAGGCTTCGAAGAGGCCGTTGCAGGCATGAAGAAAGACGAGACCAAGTCCTTCAAAGTCACCTTCCCAACCAACTATGTCAAGGAACTCGCTGGCAAAGATGCCCAGTTCAGCGTCACCCTCCACGAAGTCAAAGAGAAGAAGATCCCAGAAGCCGATGACGCCGCCGTCAAAGAGCTTGGTATCAAAGAAGTTAATACCATCGCTGAACTCAAGGAGTTCGAGAAGAAGAGACTCCTCGAAAGCAAAGTCCGTGAGAGCGAAGAGAGATACTATAACGCCATCCTCGGTCAGATCGTTGAAGGCGCTACCTTCACCCTTGACCAAGACATCATCGCCAACGAAGCTGCCCAGAGCGAGAACAACCTCAAGAAACAGATTGAGCAAAACGGTCTCACCTTCGAGCAGTATCTCGAGATCACCGGCTCCAAGATCGAAGACTTACGCGCTACCTTCATGAAGCAGGCTGAGTCAAGCCTCAAAGGCTACATCGTCATGAACGCCATCGCTGAAGCCGAAGACTTATTCATCAAAGATGCCGATGTTGACGCCGAAGTCAAAGCCATGGCCGAGCAATACAAGATGAAAGAAGAAGAAATCAGAGGCTTCATCAACCGCGATCTCGACAGCTTCAAGAACAACCTCTTCCAGAAGAAGGTTCGTGCTTGGATCATCGCTAACTCCTCTAGCGCCAGCGCAAAGAAAGCCGCCGCTAAGAAAGAGGAGGCTCCAGCCGCTGAAAAGAAGGCCGCTCCTAAAGCCGCTGCCAAAAAACCAGCCGCCAAAAAAGCCAGCAAGTAAGCTTAAAGCCAAGATTTATGGGGTCTAGCTAATCAACTAGACCCTTTTCTCTTATTTTTGAGCATCTTTCTAGCACTCTAATATTGAAAGTGCTAAGACTATCCTTATAATAAGGAACAGGAGGTAAACAAATGGACAACGTAGCAGAAAACACAAATACCTTGGTCCTTCCTTTACTCGTAACCCGCGGGCTCGTCGTGTTCCCAAACATGACCGAGTCGATTGAAGCCGGAAGACCTTATAGCGTTAAGGCTATCGATGTGGCCAGACGTGACAGCAACTCCTTGCTCTTCGTAGGCGTTCAGCGCCAAGTTCAAAAAGACGAAGTGACAGGGGAAGAAGACGTCTATATGACCGCCACCCTCTGCCGAGTGGTGAATTTCCTTAATGCCAACGGCGTCTACCGTATTCGCGTTATTGGCTCAAAGCGTGTTGCTTTGACTAACCTTAGATTCGATGATGGCACTTGGAAAGCCGAAGGAAAGGTCATCCCTGATCTTCTTGGCGACCAAAACGAGGAAACCGCCCTTATCAGGCGCATCGTCAAGGCCGTTGAGCAAACGCCTGCCATCGCCCACGATATCCCTAAGAGTGCCCTTAACGCCCTTGGAAGAGGGGAGACCCCAAACAACATCGGCGACACCCTTGCCGCCTATCTCAATTTCAGCATCGAGGACAAAATCGAGATCCTTGGAGAGCCAGAGATCAACAAGAGACTCCTCAAGATCACTGAGCTTTTAAACGAGGCCCAGACCGTCAGTGAAATCGACAAAAAACTCGATGAGACCGTCAGAAACCGCGCTGAAAGATCGCAAAAGGAATACATCCTTAGAGAAAAGATGAAAGCCATCCGCGATGAGCTTGGCGAAGGTGATAATGAGGAAAGCGATATCGACGCCATCAAGAAGAAAGTTGCCGAGAATCCTTACCCTCAGAACGTCAAAGACAAAATCAACAAAGAGCTCAAAC
>JAILRR010000060.1 GCA_024698065.1 Bacilli bacterium | reverse complement strand
TGATTTCATGAACGCCACCAAAGAGGAATGGCCTGATCCAGTCTCTGGCGAAAAGAGAAAAGAGAGTTGGTATGACCTTATGGACAACGCCAAAAAGGAATACCTCTCCTTCTTACCTCTCTTAGAGAAAGCCAAGAACGGGGAAGACATTTCCAAAGAGGCTCATCTCTTCTACAACGGAATTGACCATAACGGAGTCAAGGACGGCGCAACCAAGAAATACATGAACCCTGTTATCCCTTACGTTGAGGGAAAATAAGCGGGATTTGCAAAAAAGGAGCGGGATTTGCCGCTCCTTTTTCATTTTTTGTCTTGGCAGTTTTCTAATGAAATCGCCTTTTATCGCGCATGTTTTCCTCTCTGCTCCATCTTCTCTCTAAAAGATCTGATGGTTGGCAATATATCGCATGCCTCCCTTAACAAAGCATCGCTCCTCATGATTGGCTTTTCAATGTCCTTTGTAGGAGCATCAAGCGTTTGGGACCAAACAAAATCGTTAACGTCCCTTAGCCAAATGACCAATTCAGGACATCCAAAGGTTGTTGTGGGTATTTCTCCTTTTATGTAGTAAACACGCAGCGTAAATGTGTCCTTTGGTTTGATATATCTCTTGTTCGACCAAACACCGTAGTTAAGAAAACGCTCTTTTATATAGAAATCTTTCCTTTCGAATTCGATTAGCGACATAAAATCAGGAATGTTACTCGTTACACAAATATCTTCTATTTCCGTAGAGCCGTTATTGATTAACTCGTATTCAGCGAACGTTAGATTCTTTATTTCAAGGGCGGCTTCGTTGTAATAGAAGCACGATCTACCTTCTTCGACCCTAAATTTCTCAATATCCAACGCCAAAACATTACAATCATTGTTTGGAACCTCGGTTTCAGAAGCCTCATCAACAGTTTTAAGCGAAACGATTTCTAATCTTGGTTTTTCATTCTTGGCTTTTTCGATTCTTTCACGTTGTTTTTTGTACTCATCGTGGCTGATAGATAATCTAACACCAATAAAAGTAAACAGACCGCTGATCAATCCTCCCAAAACGCTCCCAGCAAACGCTAACCACTCCATAGGAAACCTCCCAAAATTACTACGCTATGTTTGAAACGACTTTTTTATTATAAAAAAGATGGGTCATGCAATCCAAGACTGGGCGATAGTTTTTTGCAAGAAAAAATGGCACCTGTAAGGAGGGTGCCATTTCGATATACGTTTCTGAAAGGGCGCTAGATGATCACCTTTTCAGAGGGAGCGACAAACGAGGAGAAGGTAGCCTCGCCTGATTTAAAGTAAAGCATTTCGGTATTGCCATCATCCTCGTTATACATCGCGCGAAGTGAAGGCATCTTGTCGAGCATGGCTTTCTTGACTTCTCTTCTGTCATCTTCTTCTAAGACGCCAGATAGACGTAACCACTGCCCGTCTTTGAACGCGCAGATCTCGACTTTCGGGTTGGCTTTGATTTGTTTAGAGACCGGTTTGATTTTGCCAGTCTGGATATAAAGCTTCCCTTCGTAGAGAAGTTGGGTGCCAAAGGCTCTTACGCGAGGCTGATCGCCTTCGACGGTAGCAAGATAGTAAGTTCCTGCTGCTTCGAGGAACTCGTAGACTCTTTCGACGTTAGTCATATTAGCCAATCTGCTCGATGAGATAGTTCTCGTAGCCAATCTCTTTGATGAGGTTGAGGTGGGCTCTCACCCAGTTATAGTGCTCTTGCTCATCGACGATGAATTTCTGGATCATGTTCGCACTGACGTAATCATCGGCGAAGAGGGCTAAGGCCTGTGACATCGCTGGGAGAGCGGCAGCGCTTTCCTTGCAGTCATATTCGAGCATCTCTTTGACATCTTTGATGACTGGGTAATCAGAGATGACGACTTCTGGGGTCTCACCAAGCTCAATGAGGCGCTTATTGACCTCTTTGGCTTCGTTCCACTCCTCTTCGGATTCGGCAGCGATCTTCTCGGCTAAGCCCTTGAAGCCTCTATCGGCTAACATTTGGGCGTGGATGCTATGCTGTTGGCTATTGCCAAACCAGCCTTTAGCAAGCTCTTTTAAGAATTCGATTTTGTTCATTTGTATATCCTCCTATTGAAATATGTATCGGCTGTTAATTTATTTTTGCGTATATCCCTTATCCAAGTAAAGAGACGACGCACTTCTCGACTTCTTTCATGTCGATGGTCGGCTCGAATCTCGCGACGACTTCGCCGTTTCTATCGACCACGAATTTGGTGAAGTTCCATTTGATGTCTGGGTTCTCTTTGTATTTTTTGTCCTTCATTTTCGCAACGGCTTTCATCATGAGGGCCTTTGGGCCTTTGCCGAATGATTCGAAGCCTTTCTTGCTCTTGAGGTAAGTGAAGAGAGGGATCTCATTCTCACCGTTGACGTCGCTTTTCTTCATCTGCTCGAAGGTGGTGTTGTAATGGAGGGTGCAGAACTCATGGATCTCCTCATCGGTTCCTGGGGCTTGGCCGGCGAACTGATTGCAAGGGATATCAAGAATCTCTAAGCCTTTGTCATGATACTTCTTATACATCTCCTCAATAGGGGCGTACTGTGGAGTGAAGCCACATCCTGTAGCCGTGTTGACGATAAGGATGACTTTGCCTTTGTACTCACTGAGTGAGAGCTCGCTTCCATCCGCGCGCGTTACATTTAAATCATAGAAATTGTGTTCCATAAGTTTCTCCTTTGTTTACCAGTTTCCTTTTAGCATCTTCTCAAGCAGTTTCTTGAATACTGCGAACTCTTCATCAGTCAGCCAGTGGTCCTCGTAGATGCAAGAAGGGATATCCACTGCTTTATCTCTTAG
>JAILRR010000001.1 GCA_024698065.1 Bacilli bacterium | reverse complement strand
ACCGGTAACGGTCTTTTCTTTCTTAGCGATGAGGAAGAGGCGGCGGAACTGTCTCTCGTTGATGTTGTAGAGCTCTCTGAGTTTCTGCTTCTCAGCTAACTGAGCGCCGTACTCGGATGGCTTTCTCTTTCTGTCTTGGCCATGCTGACCTGGGCCATAGGCTCTCTTTTTGAGTTCGTCACCGGTCTCTAAAAGAGAAAAACTGAGATGACGGGACTGTTTCCATTTGGAACCGACGAATTTTGACATATTTAATGTCTCCTTTCATTGCGAGAACAAGATTGGAGGGTTATTTCCGCTTCCCGGGTGTCATTCACTTTCAGTGACGGTAGCACGTCCTTACTTTACAATTAACGAATGACGTCAGGCGGAAGCATAACAACCTGCTAGCTCACGCGGAGTTTACTATAGTAATAGAAAAGGCTCTTGTCAACAATTTGACCCAAAAATTCGCTAAATACGTGTATCGTATATGCGCGATAAGCGTGCTACACTTATGGGCGAAGGTATATTCCAATGTTAGTTTTTGATGCACTTCCGACCGATGCGATCGTCACTATCATCATCGTCAGCGTCCTCGCTTTAGCGGGCTTATCCGTTTTGCTTTATTTTTCCGTCTTCTCCAAACTCAATATCAAAAGGCAAGCCAGAGACCTCTGTGGCCGTTTTGAGAGAGAGCATGCTCTCTTATTTGGCGATGTCCTTGCTTATGTAAGAAGACTTGAGACCATCTCAACCATGAACCTTGTCTATGTCGAGGAATATGCGACTTGGTCCAACTCTTTCAAAAACGTCCGCGATTCGATGGACGCTCTTGCCCAAGCGACCGCCAATTCCGTCAAAGATCTTTTGACCGATAGGCGTTTCAAAGAACTCAAAAACTACCTCCCATCCGCCAAAAAGACGATAGGGGAATACGAAGACAAAGTCGAAACCCTCTACAAAGGCCTCAAAGACAAATTCATCGTCGAGGAGAATGTCTCTTCGCTTTCTCTCCGTTGCAAGGAATCTTTCCGCCAAGTGAAGCAAGAGTTCTATCTCAAATCGACTGACCTCTCTATCCTCACGACTTCCTTTGACCTTCTTTTCAAGAAAGTCAGCGATCTCCTTGATGAGGCAGATGCCCATATTGAGAACGCCAGATACGAAGAAGCGGAAGGCATCTACAAGAACAAGATCGCTCCAGTCGTGAATAAAGTCCGTTCCATCATCAAAGTCCTTCCTGAGATTTGTATCCAGATCACGAATATCCTCCCAGATAAGATTAATTCCCTTAACGAACGTTACGAGCAGATGATCAAAGATGGCTATCCTCTTAACCACATCATGCTTAAGAAAACCATCCTTGATATGAACGAGGAGCTTAAATCCATCGCCACTCAGGTCAAAACCCTTAACGTCACCGGTGTTCAGGACAAATTCGACTCCATGACCGAGAGAATTGACAATTATCAGGCCCAATTTGACGAGGAAATCAAAGCCAGGACCGCTTTTGAGGCCGAGAATCTTCAAGCTTCAAACAAAGAAACCGAGACCCAAAACAATTACCTTAACCTCGTCCATGCTCTTCCGAAGATCAAATCCATCTATCTTCTTGATGGCGATGACCAAGAAAAACTAAATGCCATTGAGCGTTCGATTGATAGCGCTGCCGTAAGTAAACGTAACCTCGATACCTTCATTCATAGTGGCACCAAGCAGCCATTCACCATCCTTCTCTCAAGGATGAATGCCCTAAAAGAGCAATCAGGTGAAGCAAGCGAACAAATAGCCGCTTTCCAAACCTATCTCCGTTCCCTCAAAGCCGATTGCGAGAAAGCTGCCAAAGCCCTTCAGACCTATAACGAGTCAATCAGGGATGCCGAAGCGAGAGTCAGACAAATGAACCTTTCCTCGATGAGTGAGAAATACACCCATCTCTTCGAGGATGTCTCTTCCTTACTAGGTGGACTATATACCACCCTCAAAGCCACTCCGATCGATGTGAAGAAAGTTAATGCCGATTATGCTGAACTCGTCTCCAAAGGCGATTACCTTATTTCTTCCCTCAAGGATGATGAGGCCGCTATGAAAAACGCCGAGGAAGCAGTGGTCCACGCCAATAGATTCCGTGCCAATGACGGAAGCAACAATGCCACTCTCTCCCAAGCTGAAACCCTTTTCTTGGATGGTCATTTTCAAGAAGCTGAGACCATTGCCAAAACCGTCAGTGGCTCTAATGCCGACCGTTTCCTTCGTCGCAGATGATTTATTTTGATAACGCCGCCACAACAGCCCCGCTCGAAGAGGCTATATCTTTCTACCTCAAAGCCATTAGCGATTTTCCTGGTAACCCATCCTCAACCCATGGTTTAGGACGTCAGGCAGATCGTCAGTTAGAGAAAGCAAGGGCTGAGATCCTTGAGGTTTTCGGTTTGTCCAAAACCCATTCCCTAATCTTCAATAGCGGTGCTACCGAAGGCAATAACCTTGCCATCAAGGGCATCGCCCATTTCTACAAGAATAGAGGCACTAAGCTCATCACCTCATCGGTTGAGCATCCTTCCGTCACGGAGGCATTCAAAGAGCTTGAAAGAGAAGGTTTCGATGTTGTTTATCTTCCAGTAAATGAAGAAGGCAAAGTCGAGCCATCTTCTTTAGAGAAGGCTCTTGATAAAGACACCATCCTTGTCTCCATCATGGGGGTCAATAACGAGACTGGTTCAATCAATGATTTGAGCAGCTTAGCCGATTTGACTCACAAATATCCAAAGGCTTTCTTCCATAGCGACCTCACCCAGGCCGTTGGCAAAGTGAAAGTCCCATATTCGAAACTTGATATGTTCACCTATAGTTCCCACAAGATAGGTGGGCTTAGGAGCGATGGCGCGCTTGTCTATCTCAACAAGATCAAATTCGCTCCAATCAATAATGGCGGTGGACAGGAATTTGGTTTCCGAAGTGGCACCATCAACGTCCCTGCCGCCCTCACCCAAGCCTATGTCGTAAAAGAGGCTTTTAAGAATTACGAAAGCAATCTCAAGCACGTTGAAGAAATATCAAAATATCTCCGTCAAAACTTAAATATCCCTGACGAAATCCGCTTCAATTCGCCTCTAGATGCCTCTCCATATGTCCTTAATTTCTCACTCATAAACAAGAAAGCCTCGGTCGTCTTAGAGGCTCTTAGCGAAAGAGAAATATATGTCTCTAGCGTGAGCGCTTGTAACTCCAAAGGCGAGCCAATCTCTAGCGTCCTAACCGCGATGCATAGAAATGAAGGAGATGCCAGAAATTCCCTTAGGCTCTCGTTCTCAAGAAGAAACACGCTTGAAGAAGCTGAAGCCTTCGTTAAAGCGTTCAAAGAAGTGTTAGAAGGAGTCATCAACAGATGAACTACGATTCCTTAATGATCCATTATGGCGAGCTCTCCACCAAAGGTGAGAACCGCA
>JAILRR010000067.1 GCA_024698065.1 Bacilli bacterium | reverse complement strand
TTATGGCCGCTCTCATGTATCAAGACATCCTTGCCACATCTAGAGCAGATCACTCGACTTCCAAAGAGAACTTCACCAAGGAGACATACGTCTATAACGAAATCGTCATGAAGCAGGTCTATTCGCACATGATGAGAAGGAAGAAGAGCGAAGGCCTTCTCGCCATCCTTGATATCAGGGATGTCGCCCGTCTCCGTAACATCTATGGCCAAAAAGGGCCGAAGATCATCAATGACTCCCTTTTCGAAGCCATCAAAGAAAGCGTTGGCCAAGATACAAAGATATATTCATATAGCTATTCTGCTCTTAGAGGCTGGTTCCTTTTCAAAAAAGGAGGGGATGAATCCGAATTCATCAGCGAGCTTCAGCAGATCTGCCAAAGAGTCAATTTCATCCTTGAAAAGGATGGAACGATGCCTGACGTCGCTATTCTCGTTGGCGTCTATCACGTCCATCATGGCGAATCATTCGAAGACGCTTATAACAAAGCCGCGACCGCCTCAACCTATAACCTTTCCTCCCGTATCTCTAGCGACGTCATCCTCTATAACGATGACTTCATGATGGATAGCGAGGGTGAACGTTCTCTTTCGAGCGAGCTTGGCAACGCTCTTAACGAAGAGCAGCTTCAGATCTTCTATCAGCCGAAATTCGATCTTCATAACGACTATTTCTTCGGTGCAGAAGCCCTTGTCAGATGGAACCACCCATCGCGCGGTCTTCTCCCTCCTTCTTTGTTCATCCCGTTTGCCGAGCTTTCAGGACGTATCATCGAAGTCGACAAATACGTCTTTGAGCAGGTTTGCAAGAACATGGTGAAGTGGAGGAATGAAGGTAAACGCATCCCTAAGGTCTCCATCAACTTATCGAGGAAGACCGCTCTCGCGCCAGACATCCTCACTTTCTATCAAGACACCATCAATAAGTATGAGATCAACCCGGAATGGATTGAGATCGAGCTCACTGAGTCGATGGCCGCCCAAGATGCTGTCTTCGTCTCTGCCATGATCAGAAAAATCAAGGCCATGGGCTTAGATACATCCATCGATGACTTCGGAACCGGCTATTCGTCCTTCTCATCCCTTAAGAAGATTCCTTTCGATACCCTTAAGATTGACAAATCCTTCATCGATGAGGTTGAGCTTGACCAGAAGAGCCGTGACCTTGTCCGCTGCATCAACGACCTCAGCCATTACTTAGGCATGAAGACCATCGCCGAAGGCGTTGAGACCGAAAAGCAGATGGAAATCGTCAAGGATCTTGGAATCGATAGCATCCAGGGCTATTACTATAGCCGCCCACTCGGCGAATTCGAATTCCAGCGTTTCCTTAATAACAACACATTCGAGAAAAAAGAAGCGAAGGAGGTAGCCAAATGATCGCCATCATCGGAACGACTAACGACGACATCCTTTACTTCAAAGTGAAGATGGGTAACCCAGAAGAGGTTACCTTGACTGGCGGCTTCAAAGTCTACAAAGGCCACATTTTCCGTGAGGACTGCATCGTCGCGGCAACTGGGCCGTCGCTTGTGAACGCGGGCATTTTGATGACACTCATCATCGAGAAATTCGATCCCTATATGGTTTTCAACGTCGGAAGCGTCTATAGCTTCAGCGACGAACTTAGGCAAGGCGACTTATTCATCGCCGACCGTTATTTCTATAGCGACGTCGATTTCACCGACAACAAAGAGGCCGTCTATGGCCAGATCCCAGGAAGGGACCCATTCTTCGTTGCCGATAACACCATCAACGACAAAGCCGAGAAGAACGCCTATCTCATGACGACGAGATACGTCCAAAGAGGCTTCCTCCTCTCGGGCTCCTCTTTCTATTTCATGCCGAACAAAGTCTCTTCGATCGTTCAGAACCATTTCCTCGTCCAAGAAGAGAACATGAGGGCCTATGACAATGTGAGCGCCTCAATCGCGATGGTTTGCCATCTTAACCACACCGCCCTTTTGACCATCAAAGGCGTGGCGATGCAGATGGGCAAAGACAGAGAAAGAATCAACTATATCCGTACGGGTCTAGAGATGATGCCAACCATTGGCAAAATCATCACCCGCATCCTTGTCGCTAGAACCGAGGACATCAATTAAGGAGAAAGGCCATGAAAGAACGTAAGAGCAAAGAAAGACTCGTCAACTATCGTGCCTTCTTTAGACACCGTATCTCAACCGTCTTGGGTCTCATTTTCATCGCTCTCTTCCTCATCTCGGCGGGAGGCATCCCTCTTAGTTTTTATTTCAATAACCAAGTCACTTTGTGGATCAGTTTTGGTGTTCTTTTTGGCTCTGCCATAAGCATCGCCATCATCGTCCTTTGGTTCGCTTACCAATTTAGCAAGATGTCTTCAAAACTCTCTAAGGACATCAAAAACCAAATCAAATCCTTCGCCGATGGCAACTTCATGACCGTCAACAAAGAATATGACGAGATGCTCCCATCCTTCACGGAGATCCAGCAGCAGATGAACCAGGCCATCGCCGATTACTCGAACTACCGCCTTGTCTTTGTCGGAAAAGCCTCTGACAAACAGGTTGAGCAAGACATCAACGATGGCGTCCTTTACGAGAAAGAACGCTTCCTCGAAGTCCTCAAAAAAGAAATCCAGACCAACGAATCCTATCGAAGCGCACTCATGCTCGCTGAGCTACAAGGGTCTAGAACCTTTGAAGAAAAGGATTTCGAGTCCTTGGTCAGCAAAATACGCGAGACCTTCCCGCATTCCTTGCTAGGCAAATGGAACGAGAAAACCCTCGCTTTCTATGTCTATAACGTCGAGAGCTTCCTTGGGCTTGAGACGGTCTCTGAGACCTTCGTGACGAACTTCAACCTCCTTAAGGTCAATGCCACAACCGGTGTCGAGAATTTCATCCATGCCAAACTCGGTGGGGTCATCTATCCTTATTGCTCCCTCAATAGCCTTGTCGATGAAGCCGAGAAGGCTCTTGAAGCGGAAGGGGAAGTCAACCTTAGCTATGGCATCAAAGACGTCTATTATCCTCACCGTATCCTAAGCGAATCCTCTAAGCGCATCCTCTTCCTCGCTAACTTCGAGAAATGGGAATATGAAATCAAGCATGCGAAAGATTACGCTTCTGAGATCGAAGCCCTTAAGAATGCCATCCAATGGCTTGCTTCGCAAAGCGATTTCGAAGTCGCAGGCGTTTATGAATATGGCGAGAAGACACACGATTACCGTCTCCTCTTTGAGACCGCGAGAACAGAAGGAACCTTAGGTTTCTCACGCTTTGGAAACGTCCTTCAGTCAAGCTTCGTCAGCCAGTTCGTGAACGAAGCCAAGAAAGACACGATGTTCGTCGGCAAGGCAAGAACCGACCTTCCAAAAGAACTCGCTGAGCCAATCCTTTCTCTTGGCATGGAATCTTTCTTCATCGCTTCGCTAGATTCCCCAAGTAATGACTATGGCTTCATCTACATGCTTTCTCCAAACAAGAGAAGTGGTACCTCGATTTCCTCCAAAGAGGACTTCCTGACCGCTGTATCTTTCTTCAGCAACATCCTCATTGGCAATCTTCTTTCAAGAAGAGACGATTCCCTCCATGACCTTCTTGATAACCTCGCTTCAAGAACCACGAGGTATCTATACTCCGTCGACCGTCCTACCCATACGATCACCTATATGTCGGATAACCTTAAGCACGCTTTCCCGAATGCCCATGAAGGCGATATCTGCTACAAAGTTCTCCGCAGCGGGCACGACAAACCTTGCAGCCATTGCCCTCTAAGGTATGGTGCTGATCACCGTGTCATTCAGGCTATCGGACCATCTGAATCGCAGATCTCAATCCTTCAGTACCGTGGTGCCAACAACGACGAATCGACCATCATGATCGAACGTGCGACCACCCAAGGCCTTGTCGCTGGCAGCCATCTTGTTGATGATTCTCTTCTCATCAAGAATGCCCAAGCCCTTTCAATCGATGTTAACCGTGAGCTCAAAGCCAAAACGGCGAGAGGATACATCGTCTCTTGCACCCTTGTCGATTTCGAGCAAGCCCTCAAAGAGCTTCCTCAGTCCGATGCAAACTCCCTTATGAGCAGTATCGTCGCTAACTTCCAGGATGCTGGATATGGCGAACTCCTTTATAGGTTCGACACATATAGCCTTTCCTTCCTCCTTAAGGGATACACGAAGATCAAGATGCTCGACTTCGTTGAAGAAGCGGCGGAGATCCTCTCTCATCCTCTTGAAGCCAGGGAATTCAAATATAACGCCAACTACGCCTTCTGCGCAGTCGCCTATCCATCCGAAATCGTCACAACCAAACAAATGGCCCAGACCATCAAAGACGAGCTTATCAGAAGCGCTTCCGTCTATGGCGCAGGCTATGTCGTTGAGGTCGCTAACCGTCATCCTAGAAAGGCTCTCAGAAGCGAATACATCCTCGATATCCTCAAATCCACCCTTGAGGCCGATGCTCTTCCAATCCTCACTCAGCCAATTGTTGACTGTGGCACCCTCAAGGTCATCGGAGGCGATATCCGTTCCGCCCTCTATGGACGTGACAAACTCCCAATCGCCCCACGCGAATTCATTCCTATCGCGAACAAAGAGAAACTCGTTTCTCGAGGCGATATCGGCGCCATCTCGATGATGGGTCAGCTCTATTCCTTATACGGTTCAGGCATCTTCAAGACGGTTGGCATCAAATCCCTTTCGATGTATCTTTCTATCGACTCCCTCCGAGACCCAGAATTCCCAGGCAAAGTCAAAGCCATTCTTGAGAGGAATCACTTCCCTCGTGAATACATGCATCTTGAGATCAATAGCTCCTTCTTCTTAGACGAAGAAGAGGCCATCAAGAAGGTCATGAGCGAACTCACGCCACTAGGCGTTGTCTTCGAATGCGTTGACCACACGCCTGACAAAGTTCCTCTTGAGGTCCTTAAATCCTTCGGAGTCCGTATCATCAAGACCGAGAGATCGCTTATCTGGAACGCGGCCACGAACGAAAACGAGCTCGCTAACTTCTCGAGGTTCCTTGATGCCGCGACGAGAAACGACTTCGATATCTACGTCACCGGTATTGAGAACGCTGAGCAAAGGGATCTTGCGATATCGCTTGGCGCCAAAGGACTTGAAGGTTACTTGTTCGGTCGTCCAATGAATGAGGAAGACTTCATCAAAGTCCTTAACTACGGCAATAAACCTGCTGAGCAAAAGTAACGGTCAAATAGCCCTCTATTCTATAGAAGTAGGGGGCTTTTTCTATTATTTGGTGTGCCGCTCGTTGTATGATGTATCCATGAAGAAAAAGCTTGTTCTCCTTCCTTTCATCTCACTTGTCCTCGGCGGTTGTTCTTTCGAAGACTCCAAGGCCTGGGACGAAGATAGGACTTTTGCTACCAAAAACGTTCCGATCATCAATAAAGCCACTGAAGATTACGACATCAAAGGAAACGAATTGACCATCTGGTATATCGATGGAAGCGATGTCCCATATGTCGATCTTGAAGGCTTCATTAACTCCTTCGATGGGTTCTTCGATGCCGAAGGCGTTTCTTATGAATACGATTTCAAAGAAGGCTATGTCCTCGTTTCTCATGACGAAAGAAATAAGGTTGTCTTCGATTGGGCGGAAGATTCGATTTACGCGAATAGCTACCATGATTTCGAATGGTATTCCTTCATCGGTAGCAGCACCGATTATGGTGAGCACATCTATTCGACGAACGATTATTACTATCGTGACGCTTCATTCGAGGTGAATGTCGCGGATTATTATTTCGATATCCTTTGTCATGAGAAGAAGTGCATTTTGCCGTTATTTTTCGCAAACACTCTCTTCTGCTCAACCTCAGGATTCAATGTCTTCTTTAACGGTGAGAAGTGTTTTGCCACCTATGGCGAGATGGGCAATATCGATGGTTACTATGACTGCGAAAGAAACAAGAAAACAGAATCCTATAACATGAGGGTTGCCGCTGTTAATTCTCTCCTTTTCACCATGAATACTTTCTATGGGCTAAAGGAATACAAAGGATATGAGGATGGCTTCAAGAACCATCTCGAAAAAGGCACATATGACTACTTATGGTCACAAGGTCCGCTTGATAACTTCATCGCCTATAAGGAGATCGTCTATGGAATGCTCGATGAGCTTCATACGAGAATCGACATGCCTTCTTACTATTGCGATGTCTCAAAGGCAAGCGTCGGTACGGATGATTATGGGGACTTTTGGACTGAATACTACGCTAGAAGAACGACGCAGAGAAACCTTAGGAAATCAGTGAACTGGGAAGAGAACCCAGTCAAGTTCCAAGATGATCTCGCAGTCATCATCCTCAATTCCTTTGAAACGGGAAGCAGAGCAAGCATCTATGATGAAAACGGGGGCGTCAAAGAAGATGCCTGGAAATATGATTCATATCAATATATGCGTAAGTGCATGGAAGAGATCAGCGCCCATCCTGAAGTCGATGACATCGTCCTTGATCTTAGCCTCAATGGCGGTGGTTATGTGGACGCGATGGAAAAGGTCATCGGCTTCATGACCGATCTCAAGATTCCTTATTCAACATATAACACTTTGGATAATGCCTACCGAATCGATGGCTCTTACGTCGATATCGATGGCGATGGAAACTATGCAGGGGATGCCTATGATCAATATGATTGGCATCTTTTGACTGGGGTGAACACTTTCAGCGCCGCAAACCTTTTGACGAGCACCTTCAAAAACATGGGGCTTGGAAAAGTAATTGGAAAGAAGTCCGGTGGAGGAATGTGCAGCATCATGTCTCTCGTCTTAGCGGATGGAACCGCTATAACGATCAGCTCACCAAACTCGATTAGAAGCGTTACGGAAAGCGATGGGGAGAAACACTTCAACGCCATCGAAGGTGGCGTCGAACCAGACATCGATCTGGCTTATGAAGATTTCTATGATTGCTCCAAGATTCATGAGGCCATCAACCAATCGGCAGCCGCATAAGAAAAACATTTGCAAAACCATAATAAAATGACCTCCTTCTGGATAAAAGAAGGGGGTTTTCTTTTGTTTTAAACCAATAAAACACATTGATAAAGTCCAATATAATGGACATTAAAAGTAAAATGGCTTATGATTCAGGTATGGAAAACAAACGCGAAATCGGGAAAAACATAAAAAACAGAAGACTAAGTTTGAACCTGAGGATGGATGATGTTGCAAAAGAGGCAGGCATAACGAGATCAACCCTTTCGGCCATAGAAAACGGAAGTGGCAATCCTAGTCTCGAAACGGTAATGGAAATCCTCCGTGTTTTAGGGATGTCGCTTCAAATTTGCGCTTCTATGGATGACATTAGGCGCAAAAGGGCGACTAGAACTAATACCATAATGGACAAAAAGATTAACCGATTTGTGGTAATGTGTGTTGAACAATATGCCTCTAGCGTGAATAGGGGTAGCCAAGAAACATACCGGAAGCTTTTAAAGGAAGGCATAATCCGCGAATTGATTGATGATTATGAAGATATGCATGGCATGTCAACGTATTCGATAAATGAGTATATCGATTGTAGGTTAGAAGGAGGCTCGCGATGATTCTTTATCATGGATCAAATGTTGCGGTTGAAGACCCGAAAATCATCCAGTCAGTAAAGGGAAAAGATTTTGGCAGCGCCTTTTATCTGACTCCAATTAAAGAACAAGCCGAGAGAATGGCAATTCGAAAGAAGAGGATGACGAGGAGCGCGGCTGCGATCGTGAGTGCTTTCGAATTTGACACGAAAAGGGCCAAGACATTCAGAACGAAAACTTTTGCTGAGGCGGATATGGATTGGCTCGAAATGATAATCAAGTGCAGAACCGACTCTTCTTATAGACATGGTTACGATATTGTTAAAGGCAAGATTGCAGATGATTCTGTTGGTGAAACGATCCTTTATGTCATTGAAGGGGTCATGAAAAAGGAAGATGCCATTGAAAGGCTTAAATTTCAAAAGATCAATTCCCAGCTTGCTTTCTGTACCGAGGAATCGTTATCGCTTCTGAAATTTGTAAGCAGTTATGAGGTCAAATAATGGGACACACTCTTTCTAAAACAATACTCATAACGAGAACGATTGAACTAATCGCCAAGAAACACAAACTCAGCCTCAATGAGGCTAGGGATCTTTTCTACGAATCTGACATCATCAACCAACTAGATGATGATGAGACTGGCTTATATGGACAGTCATCGCTTTATCTGTTTTCCCTTTTTGAAGAAGAAAACCGAAGAAAAACTGATAAGTGACCTTGTGATTTGATGCATAATTTGAAGATTTCACACCCCGATTTGATGCAAGTGGATATTTACAAAAATGGAAATTTAGGCTTAACTACGCGTATTTGAAAGCAAAAGTAAATTGCTTCATCACAAAATCTGTTTTTCGAATCAAAATAAGCCCAAAACTTTCACTCATGTAAAAAGTAACAAAAAAGTTACTTTTTTATTGGTTTAGAGGGTTTTTACTTTTTTACCGATAGGCTAAAATAGCAAGGTAGGTAATACGAACCAGCATTAGCTGGACAATAAAATGATTGCGAAAACAACCACAATTGAGAACACCAGGAATCTTTTGGAAATTCTTCCGACCATCGACATCGGTGAGCCAGAAGACATTTTCATTGCGATGGAAAACGCGAGGTGTCCAAAAGCGGAGCTGACCATCAAAGAAGGGGACCATGTCTTGCTTTACCAAGTCATCGGCATGCGTTATGGCCCATTCTTCAATCAGCCAATCCACTCAACCGTAAGCGGCACTTTCGTTGGCTACGAGAAACATCTTCACCGTTCAGGGAAGATGGTTAACTTCGCCCATATCAAAAACGATTTCAAAGACGAAGAAGATAAAAGCGTCACTTTTGAAAGAACCCCTGAAGAAATAGCCAAACTCACAAGAGAAGAAATCATGGAAATCGCTAGAGACCGCGCTTCAGCAGGCTTAGGCGGATCTTCTTTCCCGACATACGTTAAGTTCGACACCAAAGGACGTAAGATCAATACCATCCTCATCAATGGCATCGAATGTGAGCCATATATCACCGCCGATAAGAGGATGATGGTGGAACACGCAGAAAACGTCATCAACGGCATCAAGCTCATGCAGCAGGCTTTCGGCACCAAAGATGCAAGGCTCTGCGTCAAAAAGAAATACAAAGACATCATCGCCATCTACAACATGTTCCTTAGCGAGATGCCTGATAGCGGAATCACTGTCTGCCCAGTCGGTAACTTCTACCCACAAGGCTGGGAAATCGCCATGATCAAAAGCGCGACTGGCATTAGTGTCCCTTCTGGTCATCTTCCAAGCGAATATGGCATCGTCAATTTCAACGTCTCAACCGTCGCTGGTCTTTATGAAAGCGTGAGATATAACCGCCCGATCGTTGAGCGATATGTCTCAGTCACGGGGGATGGCATCAAATACCCTGGCAACTTCTCAATCAGGAACGGTACCCCAATGAAGTATATCCTTGAGAAATGCGGGGGATATACGCATCCAGAGAAGAAGAAAGTCTTCATTTTGGGTGGCCCGATGATGGGTGCTTCTCTTCCTAGTGATGACTGCATCTGCACGAAGACAGTAACCTCAATCATCGTCCTCAATCATGATGAGATAAAAGAAGAAAACTGCATCAGATGCGGTTCATGCGTCCTTTCTTGCCCAGTGCATCTTAAGCCAGTTCAGATCATGAATGCCGTCAAAGCGATGGATAAAGACATGATTAAAGCCCTTGAGCCTCTTAAGTGCATCGAATGTGGATTATGCGCATATAGCTGCACATCCAAAATCCAAGTTACGGATTATGTCAGAAGAGCGAAGGTCATTGCTAAACTCTAAAGGAAACGATAATGGATACCGAAACGATACAATTCATAAAAGAAAGTGCACCTCACCTCAGGAGGAAAGATAGCCTCGTCAGAATGCTTTTAGATGTGGTTATCGCTCTTATGCCGGTGACGGTTTTCGCTTTCATCGCTTGGCCTTTAGGCGCTCTTAAGAACGTTCTTATTTCCGTCGCGGTGATGGAAATTGCTGAACTCGTATTCGTCCTTGTTACCCATCCAATGCCAATTGACCTAAAGAAGCATTCATTAATCGAAAGAATCAAATATGGTCTAACTTCATATAGGCTTAGCAATTTCTTAGCGGCGTTAGTGAGCGCGCTTATCTTTGCTCTCATCCTTCCTGCTAGCACTAGTTGGTACGCCCTTATGATTGGCGCTGCCGCTGGCATCACCTTTGGTAAGCTCCTTTTTGGCGGAACTGGCAATAACCTCTTCAATCCTGCTGCGGTGGGCATGGTCTTCGCCAAAGTCTGCTTTGGAAGCTCGATGTATTACACTGCTCCATTTGCAGGTGTTGGTGAAGTCATCGCTAGCCCAACCTATTTAGCCGGTGGACAATACTCGATTCTCGACCTTTTTATTGGTAACGTCCCAGGAACCATCGGTGAGACTTGCAAGATCGCCATCCTCATCGGACTTGTTTATCTTCTTGTGAGAAGAGCCGCCGATTGGAAGGTCGTTCTCACTTATCTTTTAACATTTGCTTTGCTTACACTCGCTGGCGGACTTACTGTCACTCTTCCACGTGGCGGAAACATCCCTACATATGGAGAATGGGTTCTTTCCCATCTTCTTAGCGGTGGCTTCCTCTTTGGTGCCGTCTTCATGGTCACTGACCCAGTGACGATGCCAATCACCACCCCAAGCCGAGTGCATTACGCGATGAGCGCAGCGATCGCCGCTTTCTTCATCCGCCACTTCGCCGCTCTCCCTGAAGGCGTTGGATATGGTATTCTCATCGCTAACTGTTTAGCCCCTCTCTTCGATTATCCAAAATGGTCAAGCGAGGAATGGAAGAAGAAAGACATCATCATTGCTTCGCTTCTCCCTGCTTTAAGCATTGCTATCGTGATTTGGGCGGTTTTTGCTGGAGGTTTTGATTTATGAACAAGTATCTCAAAGTCTCCTTAACCTTAGCCACGATCGCTAGTGGATCCGCTCTTTTGATTGGTTTAATGAACCTCGCTACCGTGAATACCATCAAGGCCAATAAAGACAACAAAATCAAAAACGGCATCTCAAGCCTTTGCCCTGGTTACTACATCAGA
>JAILRR010000085.1 GCA_024698065.1 Bacilli bacterium | reverse complement strand
CGGTCCAGGCCTTGAACAAGCCAAGATCGGCGCAAAAGCCTGCGTTGACATCCTTGGCGACAAAGACTTCCTTGGCGTCGTCTCATTCTCTGATGATGGCAAGGTCGTCGCTCCTCTTACCAACGCTAGAAGAAACGCTTCCTCAATCAAATCCGCCATCGATAGGATGCAGCCAGAGGGCGGCACCTCAATGAACACGGGTCTTGAAAAGTCCTTTGAGCTTCTCTCTAACTCCACCTTCGATTACAAGTATGTCATCACTCTTTCCGATGGTATGCCTTGGGAATCAGAGAACGAAATCGTTGAGAAAGTCGACAAGATGGCTGAAGCCGGTATCGCATGTTCCTTCATCAACATCGATAACCCAAGCGGCGAGGCCCTTCTTAAGAACCTTGCCGAGCACGGTTTTGGCGCTTACTACTTCTGTGATAACGCCAATAAACTCACCGACACCATGCTTGATGCCCTTGATGTCCGTTCTCTTAAAGGCAAGATCGACAACAAAACCCTCCCAATCAGCGTTTCCGATAAGGAAAGTCCGCTTATGGAAGGTATCAACCCAGAACTCCTTGGCAGCATCAACGGTTCTTATATCTCCTATAGGAAACCTGACGCCAACACCATCCTTACCATCCCTTATCAGAAAGAAAGCGACGATACTAGCGGCAGCACCACAATGATGCTCCCTCTCTTCGCTTACTGGCACTTTGGCAAAGGTATGGTCTCATCCTTCACCTCCAATCTCTCGAGCTGGACCTACGCCTTCAGGCACAGCGAACAAGGCAGGAAGTTCTTCCAGAATATGTGGAACTACCTTCTCCCTGAATTCGCTACCCACGAACAGATTCAGTTCACCTATGAGACTAGAGGTGTCACCACCGATATCCATATCGATGCCTCTGACCCAGATACCAATGCCGAGGTCAGAGTGACTCTCAAGAGTCCTAACGGCACCGAATATAAAGGTCAACTCTTCTTTGATGGAACCGGTTATAGTGCTAACGTCCCAACCTATGAGATCGGCACTTATTCCGTCCATATCGAATATAAGCACCATATCACCCTCGAAAACGGTGAAACCATGGTCGTTCCACTTGGATCAGGACAAAGCGATTACAACCTCTTCTTCGACTATTCGAGCGAGTATAACGTCTTTGACGCTTCAGAAGGGGAGCTTCTCTATCAGTTAGCCTCAACCCGCCAGGATGTTACGATCAATGAGCCAAACTACGCTGCACTCGGACAAGAGCTCCAATACACGAGCTATCGTTCCATGAGCCTTTGGTTCCTTATCGCCACTCTCGTTCTCTTCTTAGCTGATGTCTTCGTCAGAAAAGGCGAAGCCAAACGCAAAAAGAAAGAGGAATACACCGTTGGTGCAAACCACCAATAAGGTGAAATGAGCATTTAAGGCCACCGCGTGTGGCCTTTTTTGTTTGCTTAATATCAATTCACGTTTCTATGAATTAACGTTGAATTTGGAGGGTTTTAGGAAGCAAAAGAAAAGACCCGCAAGATGCGGGCCTAATTCCGAATGTCTCTTATTTAGTTTTTGGAGCGGTGACTGTGACCTCAAGGTAGGCGACAACATCATCAGCGGTCACGCTGGTGAAACTGCCATCGGCAGCATCGCCATAAAGCTTAGCGGTCAATGTGTAACGATCGGAGAAGACCTTGGTCCAAGTGTAAGTGCTTGAGGAATAATGGCCGTAACCGCTCGTTTGGCCAGAAGTCTCGGACCAGCCTTTGCTTGAGGAGAAGGCTTTTCTTCCTACAGCAAGGATCTGTAATTCGTATGTGAGCCAATCGCCGCCTTTGATGAGAGCTTTGGTGTTGGTCTTCTTCTCAGCCGTGTCGTTATAAGTCGCCATATAGAGGTATGGGAGAGCGTGAGGAGCGATGGCGTTGATCTCGGTGAGGACCGCCATGGTGTTATTAGACCAAGCTGTTCCTTTGGCCGGCTCATTCCACATCTCACGATAATAGATGACGATATATGGGGTGAGTCCTCTCGCAGTTTGTCTTCCAGTCATCGTAAGGTTGATGCCTTTTTCTGGATTAACAGCATCCATTCTCATTGTTTCTGGTGTTGCGCCGTTGTTATAGGAAACAACCCACCCGGCTCTTTCGAACTGTGTCTTGGCATTATAGACAAGAGGCGCATCAAATGCACAGGTGCTCGTCATAAGAATATGTGCATTAGCTTCGGGAGTCTTATCGACATGAACGATGGTGATATCGCCAGACATATCGAAGAACGGAAGACCATTGCCGCCTAAGGATCTTCTGATTTCCTCATCAACAACGGGATCCCAGCCAAGGGTGTAATCGACTGAGCTCTTTTCGGAGGAGGAATCATTTGAAGCTACGCTATCGGTTAAAGATTCTTCTGGAGCACTTGATTGATCAGCGTCACCAGGATTGGTATCACAGCCAGTCAAAAGAAGGCTGGTTGCCAGTAATAATAATGCTTTCTTTGTTACGCGCGTATTCATATATAAAACCTCCTATCTCCTAAGAGATATCCATATATTACGCAAAATCGAGAAAATGTTAATGATTATTTTATCTTTTAAAAATAAATAGCAAAAAATGCAATTAATTGTTGAAATACGAAAAGTCGTTTCTATAATGCCCTCAAAAGACCACGAAAGGAGGGTCACAAAAATGAAAAAATCTACAGGCAGCATCTTGCTTCTCAGTGCTTTTGCGGCAATGGTATTAGCGGGATGCGGAACAGAAGGAAATTCTTCATCTACACCTGAGGCTGGCTCGTCAGAAACAGCAGTCTCAGCTAATGAAGGCAATTCTGCCTCTGCTGATGCCGGTAACAGTACTGCCGACACCACTGCAGACTCTTCTTCTGCTGCTGAAAGCAGCACTCCTGCCGTCGAAACCGATTGGAGC
>JAILRR010000051.1 GCA_024698065.1 Bacilli bacterium | reverse complement strand
TTCGGACATGAAAGGGTTGAGTACATCGCCAGCATGATCGTCTCGTTCTTCATCATTGTCGTCGCGGTCGAGATCTTCAAAAGCTCACTTGAGAAAGTCATCTCTTCTGAGATTGCCGAATACGATATCTTGAGTGTTGTTATTCTTGCCCTCGCTATCGTCCTTAAATTCATTCAGTCCCATGTGAACCGTTCAATCGGAAAGATCATCAACTCCCCTGCCCTCAAGGCCACCGCTCTCGACTCCTTGCTCGATTGCCTTGTCACCGGTGTCGTCCTTGCTTGTGCCCTTCTTACCTGGGGCTTTGGCTGGACCTTCCTTGATGGTTACTTCGGCATGGCGGTCGCTGTCTTTGTCTTCATCAGCGGAGTCCGTTCCCTCTTAGAATCCTTCTCCCCTCTCATTGGCGAAGCCAATAATGAAGAGCTCGTTGAGAAAATCACTGCTATCGTTAACTCAAACGAGAAGGTCCTTGGCATCCACGACATGATCTGCCACTCCTACGGACCAACCAAATCATTCGTCTCCTTCCACATTGAAGTTAATGCCCATATGTCTCTTGAAGAGTCTCACGACATCGCGGACACCATCGAAGAGAAGATTAGAGCCGAGCTCAAAATCGAGGCCAACATCCACGTCGACCCAGTCGACCTTGATGACCCTGAGATCGTTGAGGCAAGAGACACCATCAACCAAGTCATTAGAAACTACGATCCTGAAGGCAACTGCCATGACGTCAGGATCGTCAGAGGCACCAAAGCGAAAACCCTCCGCTTCGACATCCTTGTCTTAACGCGCGATAAGAAAGAACAAGCCAAGATCACCAAAGCAATCAAAGACGAGTTCGAGAAGAAGGGTCAGCAATACGTCTATAAGATCAACATCGATCATCCGTTTTAAATAGCCCTTCATTGAAAACGTGGCAGAAAACAGCGTTTTTGTCGAAACAATTCTTGACTTTTAAAATATATCAAGAATTTTTTACTGTTATATTGATTCGCGTCCTTCGTTTTTGCTAGACTCAAGTCATTGTTTTTCTTTATTAGAAAGGGATTAGAAATGGAAAAAACTAGAGGAAAAAACAACTTTAAAAAAGCTGCCGTTTGGGCGACAAGCATTTCGTCGATTTTCGCAGTCGGCCTGGGTCTTTTGAACAGACCGAACACAAAGCCTCATGAAGACTGCCATTGCAGCCATCACAGAGAAGCTCATAGACCTGGATCCGCTCCAACGCAAAACCCTGCGCCTCAATCCGGTCAGGCAGACGCGCTTGGAGGATTGCCGTTCCCTGTCTATCCGCCTTCTGGTGATGGTTTTCTCTCAGATCGGTTCATTAACTCGTTACCGTCTAGTGAGCTATATCACGGAGAAAACCGAGCCAGATATTGTGAACAGCCAGTTTTTGTTAAGGATTACTTCAGAAACCTGACAAGCCAATTTCCAACCAACGATGATGAAATGAATTGCAGTTACGTTGGTTTATCGATGCTGCTAAGCTATTACGACACGTACTGGAATTCGTCGTTCGTAGAGACGAAATTTGAGGAGCCAGGAACAGCCCACCTTGATTCCTTGAGCGACACAGATTTCAACTCACCTGGTGTGAAAGACCTAAATCTGCTGGTTTGGCATTTTCTTCCTAATCACTATAACGAACCACCAAAACCAGCAGGCGACCCAAACAGCACGGATCCGGCGATTCAGCAAGCGTGGCACGATTACTGGACTGAGATGTATGCCGTGTATGACAGTTATATTGAGAGAATGGTGACTCACCCTAGAGAAGAACAATATCTTATGTCATATCTTTACAGCATTGCTTTGACCACAAACCCAAAGCAATTGCAATATCACATAAATTCGGTACCTACTATAGACTTGGACGGACTTAATGTGGTTGCAGACGAGTACTTCAGAAGATCTAACGTTCTAAATGGGAACGTAACTTATAACTATTCGTTGTACAGCGACTCGAAATACTCTCTTTTCCAAAACGAAAACGAAAAGTTTGAAGCGGTAAGAAATGATGCCATTAAAAAAATCAAAACTGGATGCCCTGTTTTATTGACCGGAAACCTTTTCGATGACGAAGGCCACGAAGGAGGGGGACACACCATTGTTGCTTATGAGTATGACCAACAAAACGATGTTATCTATGGACACGCAGGATGGAAAACGCCTAACAGCTCAAGGGTCAATGTGAATGAAATGTTCTTCAATTACAAGGGCTATGCCTATCTTGAAGTCTCAGAAAACCTAAGGTATTCTCAAAACAACAAGAGATTTGAGGTGAATGGCGTTAACTACGATACACTAAGCTTAAGTTCTCATGTTCACGGTTTCAAAGGAGGCATCTCCTATGAAAGCGATTTAATGCATGCTGTACAATGTCCATGCGGCGAGACAAAATACGCTTTACACACATATAAAAGAATCAGCGCTAAGTTTGTCATGTGTACAGTTTGTGGCCATTTAAAAGAGGATTTTGATCCTGATTGGAGGCCGGGTCCATATGGATTCTAAAAACAAAGCCTTTCTATTAATATCGTCACTGTTTGTTGTTTCAGCTTGCGCTCAAACGGGCCAATCGTCGCCTTCAGAATCTCCAATACACTCTTCTCAAGAGGAGAGTTCGTTGGAGGAAGCTACTTCTGAGGCGTCTTCGCAAGATCAATCGTCAGAGAAGTCATCTGAGTCATCTTCCGACGGAAAGGTTTATTACACCGTTTCGATTTATCAATCATATGTTCGTAGGCCTGACGCCATGGGTAGAACGGGGATAAGATTTGACAATTCTGTTCAGATCGAATCGGGGCTCCCTCTTTACCGAACAACTGAAGAAGGGCGCGATTTTTATCACCAATATATGCACCCTTTGTATCGGTCGTATGGTGATGCTTACAACATTTTCTACCTTTTCCATGATCAGGAATGTAGAGACTTGTATGAGTATGGTTCTCCTATTCTCTCTGATATGACGTTCTACTACTACGGAGATGGATAGACAAACAATCGATTCAAACAAAAAGAGGAGCCAGTTACGGCTCCTTTTCATGTTTTTTAATGATTAAAGATAGTACTTGTTGAGGACGGCTAAGGTCTTCTCGTCGAGTTCATAGACGAGTGGTTTGCCGGTTGGGATCTCAACGGAGATGATCTGAGCTGGGGTGAGGTGCTCAAGTTCCATGACAAGAGCTCTTAAGCTGTTGCCGTGGGCGGCGATAAGAACTTTGCGGCCAGCTTTGATGGCTGGAGCGATTTCCTTATCGAAATATGGCTTAACACGGTTGGCGGTGTCGATTAAGCACTCGGTGAGTGGGCAATCTTCGATTGTCATCTCGCCTTTGGCAATGAGATCCTGATAGGTCTTCTGGTTGCCTGGCCATCTCTCATCGCTCTTCTCGAGGACGAGCGGTGG
>JAILRR010000057.1 GCA_024698065.1 Bacilli bacterium | reverse complement strand
ACAAAGACATCCCTCTTCCTCTTGCGGAGAGGGATTTTTTGTTCGCCTTTTTCGAAATATTCTTTGTCGAACTCTTTAAGTCTCTCAATTTGAGAGATAGTCCATTCGCGGACTTTGCTTGCGAGTTCTTCGCTTGAAAGGTCTTTGTATTGTTCTTCAGTTATTGGTTCACCGAAAACGATGCTGATAGGAAGCGACTTGTAATCCGGTTTGGTCTTTAGACCACGGAAATTGCCCCACATCGTGATCGGGATGATAGGCGCGCCTACACGGGTGGCCGCTTTGAAAGTCCCAGCGTGGAAATCGGCCGGAAGGGTGTTCTCAGGATCTTTGTTCCTCGTCCCTTCCGGGAAAATAAGGACGGACGCTTCATTTTTCTTAAGGGTGGTTGAGCACTGAAGAATAATCTTAAGCGATTGCTTAAGGTCTTCTCTATCCATGAAGATACCACCAATAGATTTGAAAGCGACGCCAACGAAAGGCATCGTCTCCACTTCTTTTTTGCCAACCAAGAGGATTGGGTTATTGAGGAAGCTGATGAGGATAAGAGGATCGAGGAAAGAGGTGTGGTTGCCGACAAGAAGGGCTTTTTTTCCTTCTTTCTCCAAAGCCTCATAATGTTCTAAACCCTCAACGCGGATATCAAGATGGAAATGACGGTTCAAAGAACGAAGGGTTTTCTGGGCTTTGGCCCACCTTTCTTCCCATGGATATCTTTCAGGGTGTTTGGCCCTTTTCTTGAAATGATGTAAGAAATCATGGACGATTCTGACGCCCAAAGTAGGTACAATTCTCAAATACTTGTTGCACATGCCTCAAATTATACCACTAGAAGCGGATATAACTAAGCAAGGTTTTCTAGTTCATTTCCCGCCTTCTTCGCGTTTCCTCCTCCTACCCTCTTTTGCCTAGGGAGAGGGAAGAGTTCTTCAAGTTCAGAAATGACGACGACTCCAATCTCATCTCTCGTCTCAATCCAGCCGCGGATGATGACACGAGTTCCTTTAGGAAGGGCATAGAAAGACGTCTTGATGTTGCCAAAAGCGTGAACTGGCACTTTAAAGACGGCCCCATAAGGCCTTTCGGCATAAAGTTCAGCGACGGCCTCAAGATGGACGTACCGATAAAGCTCACCTGTCTTGAGGGTGAAAACATCGCCGAGTTCACCGGCGATAATGGTGCCTGAAATCATTTCTTTTCCTCCTTTTGCGAAACAATGATTTGGAATCAGTTTGCTACGACGAGGAAAGATTCTTTAGGGATTAAGACGTTATTCAGCTTGCTATTGGTTGGGAGAGCGTTGCCACCAGGAGTGAAAAGCAAGGTGACTTCTTTCTCAAAGCAATAGTTAATCGGAGCATCGCTCGGATTGAGGAAAATCGAGATTTCCTTAAAGCCAGGGAAGGATTCCTCGTCGTGTAGCACTAAGAGGATAGCGCCACCTTCGAAATCCTTTACATCGACTTTTGGGGCAACTTTAGAGAAATCAGGGGCTTTAAGCATGGCGACCGAGCGTCTAAAAGCAAGTAAATCTCGGAAGAAATTGGCCTCCATGCTCTTGAGGTCCAAAAGGGCGTAAGAGAACTTGTTGACGGTGTCACCCGCATTATAAGAGTTCTCATTGCCGAACTTACTTTGATGGAGCTCTTGGCCCATATGGAAAAAAGGAATGCCAAAAGAGAAAGCAATAGATGCGAGAGCCAATTTGCATCTGGCCTCTTTGTCTTTTTGACTCTTGATGCCTTTCTGTTCTAAATAATCAAAGAATGTGCGGTTATCGTGGCATTCAACATAGTTGATGGTCGAGGTGGGGCGTTTGAACATCGGCTGACGTCCGCTCCACTCTTGGGAAGAGCCAAACAGGCCAAAGAGGAACGATTCTTTCGCGTTTAGGTCTCCAGAAAGATAATTCTTCGCACTCTCACGATATGAGTCGTTGAAGAAAGCAAACTCTGGAAGGAGGTTTGCGTTGCCCATGTTAGCGAGCTTATGCTCGGTCTCGCAACCCATATTCCATCCCTCTCCATAAACCATGAATGAAGGGTCTTTGGATTTGCCATATTTAGCGATTTCTTTGACCGTTTCGACATCGATGATGCCCATAAGGTCGAAACGGAAACCATCAACATCGTAATAATCGATCCACCACTTCGCCGAATCGAGGATGAGTTTATGGACCATCTTCTTCTCGCTAGCAAAATCATTGCCGCAATAGGAAGCGTTTTGCATCTTCCCGTTTTTATGCTTTCTGAAATAGTAGCCAGGAACGATCTTCTCAAATGAAGAATTGAGGTAATCGTAGACGTGGTTATAGACAACATCAAGATTGATTCTGATGCCTTTTTTATGGAAGGCCTCTATCATCATCTGGGCCTCTACCACTCTGGCTTTAGGGTCGTTTGGATTAGAGGAATATGAACCCTCAGGAACGAAATATTGAGATGGGTCATAACCCCAGTTGTAAGAGTCTTCCGGCTCTTCTTCGTCAATGGTCGCGAAGTCATTGATTGGAAGAAGCTGAAGGTGAGTGAAACCAAGGCTTGTGAAATAATCAAATCCGGCTCTATGGCCTTTCTCTGTCTTCCTATTTTCTTCGATGAGGCCTAGGAATTCGCCCTTATTGACGATGGTTGAATGAAGGTCACTAGTCATATCTCTGACGTGCCCTTCATAAATGATCGCGTCTGTGTAGTTCTTAATCTCGGGAAGGTTCTTCCTTTCCTTTTTGATCTTGAGCGATTCAAGGTCTAAGACAACGCTTGCTCTTGCATTGGCAATCGAGCCTTTCGCATATGGATCGATTGTTTCGAGAGCAATCTCGTTATTCGTGACCTCGTAAAGATATTGGGCTTCGTTAAGGTCACCTTTCACGGTGATTTCATAGACGCCTTTTTCTCCCCTCCTCATTTTGATTTCGGAGAAATAATATTCGTCTTTCTTCTTGAGTTTGAGTACGACTTTTGAGGCCAAAGGAGCCCAGAGCCTAAAGGTCGTCTCTGTCTTTTTGTAGATGGCGCCTAATTCACCATCAAAATAATAGGTTTCATCAAAGCCTTTGAAGGTCGTTGCATCTTTGACATCAAGAGGAACCCTTCCATAGGAAGGAACAAGCAAAAAGTAGCTATGTCCCAAAAGGAGAGGCTTTGTTAAATGGAAATCGACGTAATTCCTTCCTTTTTGCCCTTCTAACTTCAAAACGATCTTATGGTCGATAAGAAGTGAGATATGAGGGTCATCA
>JAILRR010000024.1 GCA_024698065.1 Bacilli bacterium | reverse complement strand
ATGGATGGAGCCTCACTATGACGGCTCGATCAAAGACGTCATGCTTTCTTATGTCACCCCGGTTTACTGTGGGGAAGACATCATCGCCGTCCTTGGCATCGATATCAATTTCCACAAACTCTTAGAGGAAATAGATGAGATCAAATACAAAACCTCAGGCTATATGTACCTCAAATCTGGGGATGGGAAGGTCCATTATCACCCAGAGACGAATGACGATGAGCAACATGGTGATGAAGCTGACCTCGTTCTTGAGAACGCCGATCTCATGAGCTCAGAGAAAACCGAGAACAAAGTCATCCATTACCGTTACCACGACCTCGACAGAGTCATGGTTTTCGTCACATTAAGGAATGGCATGAAGCTCATCCTTTGTGACTCGTATGACGAGATCTTCGAAGCGAGGGACAGCGCCATCAACACGACGATCCTCATCACGATGAGCTTTGCTATCCTTTTCGTCGCCGTAAGTGCCATAATCGCCCATAGAATTAACTCGCCATTAAGGCAACTTGCTAGGGTCGCAAGGTCCCTTAGCAAGAACCTCAATTCCAAAGTCGAATTCCCTAAAGATGGACAAGACGAGGTCGGTGACCTTACCCGTGCCCTCAAAATCGGCTTAAGCGAACTCCAAAGCCAACATGCCCTCTTAGAAAACATGGCCTACTACGATCACCTCACCAAGGTCAGGAACAGCGCTTCCTATTCCAAGACCATCGAGGCCCTTGACGAAGATATCAAGAAAGGGGAGGCCAACTTCGGCGTCGTCATGCTTGACGTCAACTTCCTCAAAGAAGTCAACGACCACTATGGTCATGCGACTGGCGACCTCGTTCTCACTAGATGTGCCGAAGTCATACAAGAAGCCTTCATTGATGATGAAGTCTTCCGTGTCGGTGGAGACGAATTCGTCGCCATCCTACGCGACGAAAGAATCAAGCAAGCTGAGAATTGCCTAAGATTCTTAGACAGGATCATCGATAACAATAACGAGAAAGCGGATAGAGACTTCATGAAGATATCCATCTCCTATGGTTTCGCCACCCACGAGAAGAAAGACTATAACTACGAAGCGGTTTATCGTCGAGCGGATAGGAAGATGTACGAGATGAAGCACAAAATCCACGCAGGACGTAAGAAAAAACCAAGCAAAAACATTTAAAAAGGAGGCAAGTAAAGCCTCCTTTTCTTCGAAAATAGATTCTTTATCCTAGGGCTGTATCAAGCACCATCATGAGGACAAAGCCGATCATAAGCGACCAAACGCCTTCATGGCTTTTCGCTTCTGATTGAAGGTCTGGAACCATCTCTTCGGCGATGACGTAGAGCATGCATCCTGCCGCGAAGGCAAGCGCCCACGGCATAAGCGGCTCAACAAGGAAGGCCAAGAACAGGCCTAGAACTGCGGCGACAGGCTCTACTGCACCAGAAAGAGTGCCATAGAGGAAGGCCTTTTTGCTGTTGCCAGTCTCGCCCGCGAAAGGCAAAGCGACGACCGCGCCTTCAGGGATGTTTTGGATGCCAATGCCAATCGCTAACATGAGAGCGCCCATAAGCATCGAATCCGCGCTGGCACTATTAGCGAATACCGCCGCGAGAGCGACGCCATAGGCGATACCGACCGATAAGCCTTCCGGGAAATTATGGATGGTGACGGCCATGAACATCTTTGTGGTCTTGGAGATATGGACGTTTCTAAGGCCTTCTTCCTCGTTGCGCTGAACGTGAAGGTGAGGGGTGAGTTTGTCGATTCCCCAAAGGAAGGCGGCGCCTAGCAAAACCGAAATCAAAACAACCACGAAGGAAGGCATATAAGTCACGTTGCTCTCAAGGGCAGGGACGATTAGAGAAAAGATCGAAGCCGAAAGCATGATCCCGGCCGCAAAGCCAAGGAAGATGCGGTTCAGCTTAGGACTGATCGACTTACCTTTGAAAAAGAGAACAAACGATGAGCCTAGCGTCGTGCAAAGGAAGATGAGGGAGATGCCAATTACGGCATTAACGATCGGTGACATATTGCCTTATTTTAGCATTAGATCTTCCAACCTGCGATCTGTTCCCTCTCCTTGATGAAGCGGGAGTAGATGCCGTTGTTTTTGATGAGATCCTTGTGTTTCCCCTCCTCAGCGATTTTGCCGTTATCGATGACGATGATGTCGTCGGCGTTCTTAACGGTGTTGAGCTTGTGGGCGATCATGATGACGGTCTTGTCTTTGGTGAGGTTCTCAAAAGCCTCGGACAAGAGTTTCTCATTCTCTGGGTCGATGTTGGCGGTGGCCTCATCGAGGATGATGATCGGAGCGTCTTTAAGCATGGCTCTTGCGATTGAGATCCTTTGCTTTTCGCCTCCGCTGATATTCGTGCCGCCATCCTCTAGCTTCGTGTCATAGCCTTCAGGTAGCGACATGATGAAATCGTGGCAGCAAGCTTTCTTCGCCGCCTCAATGACTTCTTCGTCGGTCGCGTTGTCTTTGCCGAACTTGATGTTGTTTTTGATCGTGTCATTAAAGAGATAGACGTTTTGGAAGACGAAGGAGAAGTTCTTCATGAGGGAGTTGATGGAATATTCTTTGATGTTCCTTCCTCCTAAGGTGATTTCACCTTTGTCGACGTCGAAGAATCTCGCGATGAGTTTGCAAACTGTCGATTTGCCTGAGCCGGATGGGCCTATGATTGCGACCATCGACTTCTCTTTGATGTCAAACGACACATCATCGAGGACGAGTTTCTTGTCATAAGAGAAGGAGACGTTCTTAAGAACGATGTCCTTGTTCATAGGGGTGATGGCCTCACCTTCGTCCTTCATGTCTTTTTGCTCAAGAACCTCGTCGGCTTTGTCCATGGCTTCGGACATCGCTCTCAAAAGAGAGGAGTAGGTGCCTGAGGCTT
>JAILRR010000009.1 GCA_024698065.1 Bacilli bacterium | reverse complement strand
TTAATATGCAATCGGTTATCGACGAAAGCTTTTTCCAACAACTTGAGCTATTCTCACTAGCGGTTAAGGATAATGTCGCTGGTCTTTTCGGCGGCAATCATAAATCGAAAAAGTTTGGTTCAAGCAGTGAATTCGCCGACTACCGCGACTACCTCGAAGGAGACGACATCACCAAGATCGATTGGAACATCTACGGACGAACCGAAAAGATGTACCTCAAGTTATATCTCGATGAGAGGCAGATGCAGACCCGTATCTACATCGATTGCTCCACTTCCATGTCCTACAATGGAAAAGACGAGATGGCAGTCCGGTTGGCCACTGCTTTGGCCTATCTCTCTATTAAAGAGATGGACCGTGTCTCGATCTATGCCATCAGAGGCAAGATCGTTGAACCTATTTTAGAGAAGATTGTCGGAAAAGACGCCTTCACCCAGACCATCGGCCGCATCAACAAACTTAAGTTTGGCGGCGATGCTTATATCTCGGAGGCACTTACCCGTTCAGTTGTTGGCTTTGGCGATGGCAGGTCCATCATCATCAGCGACTTCTTAACAGACAACAATTTCTTCGACAGCATCGATTATCTTCGCGGAAAGAAGAGAGATGTCCTTTGTTTACAGGTCCTCTCTCCGCAAGAGATGCACCCGGAAGTCCGCGGAAAGACGATCATCCGCGACTCCGAAGACTCCATGAGATTCTACAAAGACAATATCGGTCGTGAGATCCTTAACGCCTACAAGAAGGCCGTTGAGTATATCACCAGCCGCATTGACAACTTCTGCACCTCTCGTGAAGCCGACTATCAGTTAGTCACCACCGACCAATCAGTTAAGGAAGTTCTCCTTAAGACATTAGCAGACAAGGGGGTAATCAAATAACATATGAGTTTCTTATTCCCTTTTGCCTTATTTGGCTTATTGGCGATTCCTGCCTTAATCATCATCTACATCTTACGTAACAAATATAAAGAGGAAACCGCCCCATCCACCTATATCTGGGAGATGGCCGCCAAACTCTTAAAACGTAAGAACCCTCTTTCCCGCTTCGAGCACCTTCTTGCCCTTATCGTGCAGTGTCTTGCCATCGCGGTCTTCTCGATCGCGCTTGCCCACCCTGTCTTCACCCTTGAAGGTCAGGCTGACGACATCGTCTTCATCCTTGACTCATCTTCTTCCATGGGCATGGTTCATGAAGAGAAGACCCGCTTCGAGAAAGGTATCGAGCTCATCAAAGAGAAGGTCGATGGTGCCGTCAATGGCTCCACCTTCACCCTCATCTTGGCTGAGAAAGAACCACGTCTTGTTTGTCAAAACATCGATGATGTCTCTCGTTTTGAGATGTATCTCGATAACCTTGGCACTCCAAGCAAAAACGCGACCAAAATCGCTGACTCCGTCGCTTTAGCCCAGAACCTCTTCTCTGAAGGAAAGGCTAACCTCTGCTATCTTGCGACCGATCAGAATTGCGGCGAAAGCGTCCTCACCAACATCGAATGGCTCGATTGTTCGGATGACGAGGAGAACTATTCCATCAGCGACCTTAGCTACAAGTTCAATGAAGCTAAGACCTCTATCTCCTTCAGTCTCGCCCTCACTTCGTATGCAAGTGACAAAGACCTTAACGTCACCTTCTATTACAACGGCCAGAGCATTGGTAAGAAGATCTTCCATTGCGATAAAGGCGTCACCCTTGGCTTCGTGACCGATAACCTCCCAACCGGTGGTTATCCAATCGAAAGCGTCAAGGCCGTCATCGAAGAGACCGATGGTCTTATGGATGACAACACCTTCACCGTGTACGCTAACACGCAGCAGGTCAACACTAAGGCCCTCATCGTCAGCTCTGCCCCAACCTATTTGAAAGCTATCTTCGACGCTTTGAAGATTCAGTATGACGTCATGTCTCCGGCCAGCTATTCGTTGAGACCAAATTACGACATATATGTCTACGATTCCTATAAGCCTAATAAGCTTCCAGAGATCGGCGCTACGATGTTCTTCGGCCTAAAGAATTCCGTCGAAGGCTCAGGCTTCCTCGTCTCTAACGAGGTCATCCCTGACGAATCGACCACCCTCGCCTGGACGAACAATGAAGACTCTAACCTCTACAAGACTCTTACCCGTGGTATCGGTATGAACCGTGATATCCTTCTCAAGCAATACATGCAGTATTCGCTCGTGAACAACTTCACCACCGTCCTTACCGCCAACAAGAGACCGGCCGTCTTCGTCGGCAGAAGCGATTTTGAGACCCGTGAAGTCGTCTTCAACTTCGACCTCCACAACTCAAACCTTCCGCTTCTCTACGACTTCGTCCCTCTTATGAGGAACCTCGTCGACTATTGCAAGCCAAAGCTCCTAACGAAATTCGACTACGAAGTTGGTGATAGCGTTGTCGTTAACATCGCCGACGAAATCTCCCAAATCCTCGTCGAAAGACCAAATGGAGAAAAAGAGCCTCTTACCTTCGCAAAAGGTCAGGAGCAATACCTCTACGAAACCCGTTTCATCGGTGAACATACTCTCCATGTCACCTACCAAGATGGCAACACAAAGATCGTGAACTTCTTCGCTCACATGAGCAAACCTGAGACCGTCCCGCAACCAATGGCCCAGGCCAAATTCACCCTCGCACTCACCGACAACACAAAGAAAGGCGATGGCATCTTAGACAATATCTTACCTATCATCATCGCCGCCGCAGCCTTCTTCGCTGCAGATTGGATCTTGTACACTCATGAACAATATTGAAGTCAGAAATCCATATCTAGCGTTCATCGCTATTCCTTTGGTTGCAATCGTCGTCCTCTTTTTCTTCCACATCCCAAAGCAGAAGAGATTCTGGACCAAACACATCATCTCGCTTGTCCTTCACTTCTTCATCGCGGCGACTTTGACCCTCACCTTCATCGACATCAACTATCTCCACACTTCTAAGAACACGGAGCTCGTTGTCCTTGCCGACTGCAGTGATTCCGAAGTCGATTCCGTTGAGAAGATCGACAATATCGTCTCTAACATCTATGACAAGCTCAATAGCACCACAAGAGCCTGTGTGGTCGCCTATGCTGAGTCCCCTGAGAAAGTCGTCGATTTCGGCGGCAGATACGACGGGGCCGTCAAAAAGGTCTTCGAGAAGGATTCCTTCAAGAGGAACAGCACCAACATCGAAAAAGCCTTAAGGTTCGCTAATACCTTATATAGCGAAGACACCGTCAGACGTCTCGTCATCATTTCCGATGGCATCGAGACCGATGGCAGCGCCGTCCTCGCTCTTGATGATCTCATCCACAATGAGGTTCAGATCGAATGCGTCTACACCCGTGACGCTGAGGCTCCAAAGAACGAAATCGCCATCACCGATGTCGAATTCGTCGATACCGTCTTCCTTAACAGAAACCAGACCTTAAAGGCCTCTATCCGTAGCTTCAAGCAGGAAGACGCCAAAGTCCACCTTTGGAGAAACGGAGTCGTCATCGATACTCAAGAGGCCCAGATCAACCGTGGTCTCAACACCATCGAATTCGTTCTCCCAACCGACACTGTCGGTACCTTCGATTACAAAGTGAGCATCGAACCAGGGGCTGGCAAAAAAGCTCTTGATGATGTCTACGCTGAGAATAACATCCGTTCTTTCACCCAGAAAGTCACTGACGAATTCAAAGTCTTGATCCTTAAAGCGGATCAGAACATGAATGTCAGAAGCACCTTGGTCAACGACCTCATGCTCTTCTCAGACAAAACAGATGTCACCGAGCTTTGGTACAGGAGCAATGCTCTTGACACCTCGCTTGAGACCCTTCTCAAATATGATGAATTCATCCTTTATGACGTAAGCGTCAAGGATATTCCTCATTATGAGCAGTTCGTCCCTAATCTCTTCACCTGCGTCGCTTCCTATGGCAAGAGCCTCCACAACTTCGGCGAGCTTAACCTCTCTAACGAAGAAAACGAGACTTTAGCCCTCTATAGCGATATGCTTCCAGTCCAGATCGAAGGATCTAGCGAAAAAGCCGTCGTCCTTAACATCGACGTCTCTGGCTCCATGTCCGGTCCAGGCCTTGAACAAGCCAAGATCGGCGCAAAAGCCTGCGTTGACATCCTTGGCGACAAAGACTTCCTTGGCGTCGTCTCATTCTCTGATGATGGCAAGGTCGTCGCTCCTCTTACCAACGCTAGAAGAAACGCTTC
>JAILRR010000040.1 GCA_024698065.1 Bacilli bacterium | reverse complement strand
ATTGAGAGAATGGGTGCTTATCACACCACATGGGGAGTCGGCATCCATATGCTCATCCCATTCTTCGATAAAGTCGCCTACACCATCAACATGAAGGAGCAGGTGAGAGACTTCGATCCTCAAAGCGTCATCACCAAAGATAACGTCACCATGAAGATCGACACCGTCACCTTCTACCAGGTCACCGATCCAAAACTCTACGCTTACGGCGTCGATGATCCAATCACCGCTATCGAATACTTAGCCGCGACCACCCTTCGTAACATCATCGGCGACCTCGACCTCGACCAAACCCTCACTTCCAGAGACATCATCAATGAGAAGATGAGAAAGATCCTCGATGCCGCTACCGATCCATGGGGCATCAAAGTCAACCGTGTCGAAGTTAAGAACATTCTCCCACCTCAGGATATCAGAGACGCCATGGAACGTCAGATGAGAGCTGAGCGTGAAAAACGTGAGAAGATCCTTCTTGCCGAAGGTGAGAAGCAATCCGCCGTTCTCATTGCCGAAGGTAAGAAACAATCCCTCATCCTCAACGCCGAATCCGAGAAGCAAGCCAAGATCCTTGCCGCTGAAGGTGAAGCTGAGAGCATCCTCAAGACCAAGACCGCCGAAGCTGAGTCCATCAAGAGACTCCGTGAGGCTGAAGCCGAAGGTCTTGAAGCCATCAAGAAGGCCGGTGCTGATGAGGCCACATTAAGACTTCGCTACTACGAAGCCCTTGCCAAATGCGCCGATGGTAAAGCCACCAAGATTCTCCTTCCATACGGATTTGAGAAGCAAGGTGCCTTCGCTGCCGCTCTTGCTGAATCGATCAAAGAACCGAAAGAACCAGCTAAGAAATAACGCCAAAAGCAAAATGGCCCGCAGAAATGCGGGCTTTTTTCTTTTAGAAAAAAAGAACTGGGCCTTTAACGAAATAGGGGGTTTGTAATCTACGTATTTTAATGAGATAATAGCGTGTCCTTCTATTGAAGGGGTTACTATTTATGGCTATCGACCGGAAAACACCATTCGGAAAAATCAACATCTCCATAGAACTCGTGGCAGACGTGGCAGGTGAAGCCGCGACGACATGTTATGGCGTCGTTGGACTCGCTGACCGTAGCGCGATCTGGGAGAATATCGCAGAGCTTCTGCAAAGAGGCGACTACGATAAAGGCGTCTATTGTCGCAAGAAGAATGGCGGTTATGCCGTCGATGTCTATATCGTTGTGGCTTATGGTGTGAAAATCACCGAAGTCCTTAGAGAAGTTCAAAAGAAAGTCGCCTATGACCTCAACAAAGCCTTCGGGAATACTTTCCTTGAAGTCAACGTTTTCGTCCAAGGCGTCCGCGAGATTAAGTAAGAAATGAAAACAATCAACGGCCAGGAGCTCAAGCAGCTCTTCTTGTCTGGCGCCAACAACCTTTACAACCACTATCCAGAAGTCGACAAGCTTAATGTTTTCCCTGTCCCAGATGGCGACACGGGTATGAACATGAACCTTACCCTCACCTCAGGTGCTAAGGAAATCGAAAACAAAAACGACATCGCCATTTCGGTGATTGCCCAGTCCTTCAGCCGCGGCCTCTTAATGGGTGCCCGTGGAAACTCTGGCGTCATCACCTCCCAGATCTTCAAAGGATTCTCCAACGCTTGCGCTGGCAAGAAACAGCTCAACGTCAGAGAATTCGCCGAAGCCTTCCTGTCGGCCAAAGAGACAGCTTACAAAGCCGTCATGCGCCCAGTCGAAGGTACGATCCTCACCGTCATCAGAGAAGCGAGCTCCGCTCTCGTTGACCGCGTCAAAGATAGCTTCACCATTGAGCAAACTCTCGACATCCTTCTTGAAGAAGCCAAAAAATCCCTTGCCCATACGCCTGATCTTCTCCCAGTCCTCAAACAGGTTGGGGTCGTCGATTCTGGCGGAGCGGGTCTTACCATCGTCTTCGAAGGCATGGCCAAGGCTGCGCATGGCAAGTTCGTCGAAAGGGAGACCAATCCCGCTAAGGATGAGATGTCTTCCCCGATCATCGCTCCAGAAACATATGCCGGCGCCCAGCTTTCCGAAGAGGAGGAGGGCTATGGCTATTGCACTCAGTTCATTCTCCGCTTAGGAAAACCTGAAGATGGCAAGAAGCCATTCGTCGAAAAGAACTTCCAGAAATTCCTTTCGAATAACGGCAACAGCTTGGTCCTTGTCCGCGACGATGATATCGTCAAGGTCCACGTCCACACATTGACTCCAGGCACCATGCTTAACTACGCTCAGAACTATGGCGAATTCCTTACCATCACCATCGAGAATATGAGCGAAGAGCATCACAATATCCAAAATGGCTCCGTTGCCACTGACATGTTTGGCAACATCGAGCGCCACAGAATGGCCAAGAAAGAAGAAGAAAGGCCATGGACCGACTTCGGCGTCATCGCCGTCAGCTCTGGCGAAGGACTCGATGAGATGTTCAAAGAACTTGGCGTCGATGTCATCGTTAGTGGTGGTCAGACCATGAACCCATCGACCGAAGACTTCGTCAAAGCCGTGACTGAGATCCACGCTCACAACGTCTATATCCTTCCAAATAACGGCAATATCGTCATGGCCGCCAATCAGGCTGCCGAAGTCATCGATACCGAAGGCGTCAAAGTCAACGTCATCCCATCAAAGACCATCCCTCAGGGAATCGCTTCTTTGATGCAATATAGCACCGAGATGTCTGCTGAAGAGATCACCGAATCGATGAAAGAGGCTCTTGGAATGATCAAGAGCGGTTCCGTCACCTATGCCATCAAGGACACCGACATCAACGGAGTCCACGTCACCAAAGACTATTACATGGGAATGAAGGAAGACAAAGAGATCGTCTCTTGCGTCAAAGACAAGCTTGAAGCCCTCAAATCTTTGGTCGCTTCCCTTGTTAACGAAGATTCGTTCGCCTTAAGCATCTACGTTGGAAAAGATTGTTCCGAGAAAGAAGAGAAAGAGGTTAGCGAATACATGAGCGAGACCTATCCAAATCTCGAAGTCAACGTCCGTAAGGGCGGACAGCCAGTCTACAGTTTCCTTGTCGGCGTCGAATAAAAAACAACAAATTAGCCTCACTTAGTGAGGCTTTTTTAATACGTTTTAGAGCGTATAGACAAATATTTAGTGAAATACTATTTATAGTTGTTATAATCCAAACATTCCTTAAAGGAATGATGCTCAAAAATGAAAAACGCGAAACAGATAAAATTTATAACCTTAGGATTGATATCGGCATTCACCCTTAGCGGATGCATTGTTTTCCCATGGAATAGCTCAAGCATAAGCGGTACCAATTCTTCTACAAAAAACACTTCTCCTAATAGTAGTGGAAGCGATTTGTCTTCGCTTGAACCTCACTTTGATGATGAGGAAGAAGATGAAGAGGATATCGTCAATCCGATTCAGAAGACTAAATTCGACTACGACTACAAGGACTATTCGAAGCATTGCTTTTTAGATAATGACTACACCCCGAGTGTTGGGAACCCTAAGCTTCTTGTGATTCCTGTTTGGTTCACTGATTCCGAGGCATGCATCACGGAAAATCATAAAGAAGATGTCAGGGAAGACATTGAGACGGCTTATTTCGGAACCAGAGAAGAAACAGGTTGGCATAGTGTCAAAACCTACTATTCCAAGATGTCCCAAGGGAGATGCAGTCTCGATGGTGTCGTCACCGATTGGTATGAAATCGGCGAAGCGATGGATGCTTATGGCAATAATACTGAAAAAACGACCTCTTTAGTCAACACTGCTGCCGATTGGTATTTCTCCCAAGCAGGCTCTTTGCCTCGTTCCTATTTCGATAGTGATAGCGATGGCTATTTAGATGGCGTCATGCTCATTTATGCCGCTCCAGATCAGATATCGGCCTATAACGATTGGGATGACGAAAACGATGGAAGGGAGAACTTCTGGGCTTACACTTCATGGACGATGGAAGAAGCCGATCAAGACACTCCTACGGCGAACGCTTTCTTCTGGGCTTCATTTGATTTCATGTACGATTGGGGCTCTGCTAACGCCAGAACCGGTTTATATTTCTATGGCGGTGGAAACCCACCAGTTGGCGGCCATGTCGATGCCCATACCTTCATCCATGAGATGGGGCATATGTTTGGTTTGCCTGATTATTATGATTATTCTGGTCAATATAGCCCTGCTGGCGGATTCAGCATGCAAGACCATAACGTCGGAGGTCATGACCCTTATAGCGCTTTAGCGCTTGGCTGGTCCGACCCATATGTTCCAGAGGATTCCTGCACTTTGACGATCAGACCTTTCCAAGGCAAAGGCCGTGACCTTGTCTTGCTCCAGCCAAATGGCTTCAACGTCGACAACTCCCCATTCGACGAATATGTCCTTCTCGAACTATATACCCCAACCGGCCTCAACCAGCTTGATAGTGAAACCCAATACACAACCTATAGTGGCTCTAATCAAGCTCCTCAAGGGCCAATGGAGATCGGAATCCGCGTTTGGCACGTTGACGCTAGGCTCGTGAAGATCAAGACAAGAGGCACCAGTTATTTCACACCGGATACCAGTCATCCAAAGAAAGTGCCGGATGAAGACAATCTCTACTTCATGATGACCAATTCCTATGATCATCCTCTCAAAGACATGAGTGGAAGACTCTCTGTTTGTGGTGCCGGTTACTATAACTACAACATTCTCCAACTCATAAGAAACGATCGCTCAACAACCTATCATTGCGATAGAGAGCTTGAAGGTAATGACCTCTTTGGAAACAACTCCCAGTTCACGTGCTCGCAATATAGCTCCCAATTCGTCAATGGACGTAAGCTCAATAGCGGAGACACCCTTGGCTGGACTGTGAATGTCTCAATCACCACCGGTGAAAGAGCCAAAGACGCGAGAGCGACTCTCACCCTCACAAGAGACTAACCCGATACATAATCGGGTTTTCTTTTTTGTGCTAATATAAGACGATGGCCCTTTCTAAGTCCAAGAAGATGAATTCCGCTCTAGCAAGCATCGGTATCTTTAGCTACGCCGATGTGCTTTCCCATCTTCCAAGGAGATATGAGAATTACGCGTACACAGAAGAGAAAGTCTCTTATGAAGACAAGGAGCATGTTGTCCTCAAAGGGAAGATTAGGGGAGGCGCTCCTCATCCGATGAGGTTCGCTAAAAGAACCTTGTATCGTTTTTATTTTGAGACTGTAGGGGGCATGGTCTTCCTCATCGAAGCTTGGAACAGGACCTATCTTGGCAAGATGCTTAAGCCTGACACCATATATACCCTGACAGGTGTTTATGAGAAGAATAGGCACACCGTTTCGATGGTCAACATCCTTAGTGGCGAAATCCCACAAGAAGAAGCCCTTAAGCCAATCTATTCTTTGCCTTCGGATATTCAGAATTTTGCTTTTGTGAGACTAGTTAAGAAAGCCCTTCTTGAAAGCGGCATAGAAGACGTGATTCCAGAAGCCTATAGGAAGAAATATCGCCTCCTCCCACTCAAGGAAGCATACCGTTTGGTTCATATGCCTAGAAACTTTAATGACATCCATCAAGGCATGAGAACCCTCAAATACCAAGAGGCTCTTCTCTTTGAAATTAAGAACCAAGAAGTGCGTGCAGAGAACAAAGCCCTTCGTAAAGACAGAAGGCGCCAAATCAACCGCGAAAAACTAAATATCATCGTCAAATCCCTGCCATATTCTCTTTCTAATGATCAGCAGAAAGCCCTTGATGAATGCGTCAATGACATGGATAAAGAGAGTGTTATGTATCGCCTTTTGCAAGGGGATGTCGGCACAGGAAAGACACTTGTCGCCGCTTTATGCGGATACGCCAATTACACAAGAAGCGAACAAACCGCCCTTCTTGCCCCGACCGATTCTTTGGCTAGGCAACATTACGAGACTTTAAAGAGGCTTTTCGAAGGTACCCATGTGAATGTCGGCCTCCTTGTAGGGGCAATGGAACCAAGCGAAAAAAGAACTGTTCTTGCAGACCTCGAAGATGGGACGATCGACATCGTTGTTGGCACGCATGCCCTCTTCTCGAAAAGCGTCAAATACGCTTATTTGGGACTCGCTATCATCGATGAGCAACATAAGTTTGGCGTTAACCAAAGAACCCTTCTCCTAGACAAAGGTGAACATGCCGATTTGCTTTTGATGAGTGCGACCCCAATCCCTCGCACTTTAACGATGACGATTTATGGCGATCTTGATATCTCAACCCTGACCGAATTCCCACAAGGCAAACGAAACGTCAAAACAATCCTTGTCAAAAGAGCGGATAAGAAAGTGGCGGATATCGTCACGAAATCACTTTCCGAAAAGAAACGCATCTATGTTGTCGTTCCCCAAATTGAAGGAGGGGAAGACAAAGACGTCACTTCTGTTAAAGCCGTTTACGAAAGATACAAGAAGTATTATGAGAACAAAGTGGTCATTATGCATGGCCAAATGAGCGAAGAAGATAAGAATGTGGCCATACTCGCTTTCAAGAGCGGAATCTGTCCAATCCTCGTCGCCACATCCCTTATCGAAGTCGGCATCGATGTCAAAGAAGCCAACCTCATGATTGTTTACTCGCCATCGCATTTCTCGCTTTCGAGTTTGCACCAGCTACGCGGAAGAGTGGGGCGAGATGGATCGCCTTCGACTTTCATCATGTTTAGTGAGCAAAATGAGGAAGATAATGCGAAATTGCAGGTGCTTTTGAATAGCGATGATGGTTTTGAAATCGCTGAGATGGACCTCAAATTGCGTGGTCCTGGCGAGCTTATGGGCACACGGCAATCTGGCCTTCCTTCTTTCCTTGTGGCCAATATCATCGATGACTTCAAAATCTTCGAATGCGCGAGAGATGACGCCAAAGAGATTCTCAAAAATCCTAAGGAAAGTGACAACCTCAATATCTTGTATGAAGTAAAGAAGTCGCTTACCGACTTCCGATTATCCTAGATTAAGGCTTGCTTGATAGTTATACTAACTATCGAAGCAGAGGTTTTTCATTATGAAGAAAATTGTTGTCGATATGATGGGAAGCGACCTTGGAAGCGTTGCTACCAAAGAAGGCGTTACCCTTTTCCATGCCAAGCATCCGGATGTTGAACTCATCCTCGTTGGCAAGGAAGCTGAACTCAAAGATATGACTTTCGCGAAGGTTATCAACGCCGAGGATGTCGTTGAGATGACATGCGGCGCTCTTGAAGTCATCAGACGCAAAGAGTCCTCGATGGTCATTGCCCTTAATACCGCCAAAGCCGAGAATGCTGATGGCATTATCTCCGCCGGTGCGACTGGCGCTTTCCTTAGCGCAGCCACTCTCATCCTCAAGAAGATCCCGGGCGTCCAGCGTCCAGCTCTTGTTACAGCCTTCCCTCAACTTGAAGGTGATGGATACACAACCCTTCTCGATGTTGGTGCATCTAACGTCAATACCCCAGAGGAATTGGCTCAGTTCGCTTATATGGGAACTTGCTATTCAAGAGCGGTCTATGGCGTTAAAGAACCACGCGTTTGCTTGCTTAGCAATGGTAGTGAAGAAGGCAAAGGCTCACCAGTCAGCAAAGAAGCATATAAGCTTCTCAAAGAAATGAAAAACATCAATTTTGCTGGGAATATCGAAGGCGATAAACTCCTTAAAGGATTAGCCGATGTCGTCGTTAGCGATGGTTTCACCGGTAATGTTATGCTTAAGACCACCGAAGGCACTGCCAAAGGAATGGGCAAGCTTCTTAAGAAGGGATTTATGTCCAAACTCCGTTGCAAGATCGGTTATCTCTTCGCCAAGCCAGCCGTCAAACTCCTCACCAGCAAGCTTGATCCAAGCAACGTTGGTGGAGCCATGCTCATGGGCGTTAATAGCGCTGTCGTCAAAGCCCATGGCAATAGCACTGGCAAATCATTTGGCAGCGCGATGGAAGTTCTCTATCACTTGATTGAGGGCGACGTCATCACCAAAATCAAAGACGCATTCGTCGAGGAAAAAGCAGAATAATGAGTTACCTTGATCCCCTTTTCGAATCACTAGGAATCAAAGCCAAGAACAAAGACGTCTATGAAGTCGCTTTGACCCATAGTTCCGTGAATGCCATCACCAATAAGAAGCATCAGGACTATGAGAGGCTTGAGTTTTTAGGCGACTCAACTGTGGGCGCGGTCACGGGCGAGCTTTGCTACCGTTACCACCCAGAGATGCAACAAGGGGACCTAAGCATTCTCAAAAGCCAATTCATCAGAACTGAATCCGAAGCCGAGTTAGCCAAACAGATTTGCCTCGTGCCATATATCAAAGTCGGTCCATCTTTCACTGGCAAGGTGGAAGACAATCTCTCGGTCCTTGAGGATTGCTTTGAATCCTTCATCGGAGCGATGCTTCTCGATCAAGGGCTAGAATTCACATACAAATTCGTTTGGAATCTTTTCGAGAAGCCAATCCAATATGGAACCATCCTCTATGAGGAGAACCCTAAGAGCGAGCTTCAGGAAGCCATTCAGGCCGATACAAAAGAAACGGTTGTCTATAAGCCAATCAAAGAAGAAGGCCCAAGCAACAATAAGATCTACACCGTCGGCGTCTACTTCATGGGGAGCGAACTCGGAAGGGGAACTGGCAGAAGCAAGAAAGAAGCGGAGACCGCCGCAGCGAAAGACGCTCTCAACAAAAGGGCATACATCGCCATACCCAAGGAGAAATAATGGGCTTATTCAGTTATTTAAAAAGCAAGTTCTCGAAGAAAGAGAACAGCACGAAATATGAGAAAGGCTTAGCCAAGAGCAGGGCCGCTTTTGCTGATCGCCTTGAAGATCTTTCGAAACGTTACAAGAAAGTCGACAATTCCTATTTCGAGGAATTAGAGCAAATCCTCATCGAAGCCGATGTTGGAGTGGGTCTTACCCTTAAACTCGTCGAAAACCTCCTCGACAAATCTCAGAAAGAAGGAATCTCCGAACCTTCTAAAATCAACGAAGAGCTTATCGACCAGATGTTCGTGAGCTACGTCGAAGGCGGAGAAAGCATCACCAACGAAATCCAGTTCGCTGAAGAAAGACCAACCGTTCTTCTTGTTGAAGGCGTGAACGGCGTAGGCAAAACGACTTCCATCGCCAAACTCGCTCATCGTTACATGAACAAAGGCAAGAAGGTCATGCTTGTCGCTGCTGACACTTTTAGAGCCGGAGCAGTGGAACAGCTTAAGATTTGGGCTGAACGTTTGAAGTGCCCAATCGTCACCGGTTTAGAGAATGGTGACCCTGCTTCCGTTTGCTATGATGGCGCCAAATACGCCAAAGCGAATAACATCGACCTCATGATCGTCGATACCGCAGGCCGCCTCCATAACAAAGCCAACCTTATGGCGGAGCTAGGCAAAATCAAACGCGTTCTTGAACGTGAGATTCCCGGCGCACCTCATGAGACTTTCTTAATCATCGATGCGACAACAGGACAAAACGGAGTGTCGCAAGCCAGTGCTTTCAAAGAAGTGAGCGATATCAGCGGTATCGTCATCACCAAGATGGATGGAACCTCAAAAGGCGGAATCATCCTTTCGATTCGCGATGAGCTTGGTGTTCCAGTTCGTTTCATCGGACTTGGCGAAGGAATGGATGACCTTGAGGAATTTGACCTCGACGAATATCTCCATGCTCTTCTAGTGGGAAATGAGAAGAAATGAAAGACGAGATCATTGAGAAACGCGAAGAGATGATTGAACTCTTTGATGCCTATGGGGAGCTTCTCACGAAGACCCAGCAAGACCTTTTCAAAGAGTATTACCTATATGACCTCTCACTTAGCGAGATCGCTGAAGATAGGGGCATCTCGAGAAGCGCAGTCAACGATACCCTCAAGAAAGCAAACGCCAAACTCGAGGAAACCGAAAACAAAATCAGACTCTTGAAAACGAAAAAAGCCTTGCAAAAACGCCTCGAAAAAGTTGAGAAGGCGACAACTAACGAAGAAAAAGAAGAAGCACTAGACGCTCTCAAGGAGTATATCAATGGCATTTGAGACATTATCAGAAAAATTCAGCGCCCTCTTTAAGAAGATGCGCAAAGAAGACAAGCTCACCGAAGCCAATGTCGAAAGCGCAATCCGCGAAATCCGTATCGCTCTCTTAGAGGCTGACGTCAACTTCAAAGTCGTCAAAGCCTTCACCGAGGACGTTAGGGAAAAGGCCCTTGGACAAGAGGTCCTTTTAAAGGTCAACCCTTCACAGCAATTCATCAAGATTTGTCACGATGAGCTTGTTTCCCTCCTTGGTCAAGACAATAGCCAAATCAAATACCAGAATGGACTCACAATCATCATGCTTGTTGGTCTGCAGGGTTCAGGCAAGACCACCAGTGCTGGTAAACTCGCTAACCTCCTCAAGAACAAACTTTCCAAGAAACCTCTCCTTGCTGGTTTAGACGTCTATCGTCCAGCCGCTATCGAGCAGTTAGGAACCGTTGCCAAACAAGTCGGTGTCGATTTCTTCAACATGGGCACAGATGTTGATCCTGTTGAAGTCGCTAAGAAAGCCGTCAAGAAAGCGACCGATGAGAATTATGACGTCCTCATCCTCGATACCGCTGGCCGTCTTCAAATCGATGAGAAACTCATGGATGAGCTTAAGAACATCAACAAAGCGGTCCACCCAGATGAGGTTCTCTTATTAGTTGATGCCGCAGCCGGTCAAGATTCCGTTAACGTCGCTAACACCTTCAACCAAGACTTACGTCTCACCGGTGTCATCATGTCCAAACTTGATGGTGACGCCAAAGGCGGTGCCGCTCTTTCAATCAAATATATGACCGGTCTCCCGATCAAATTCGCCGGCGTCGGTGAGAAACTCACTGACCTCGACATCTTCTATCCTGACCGTATGGCAGACAGAATCCTTGGCATGGGGGACGTCGTCTCTCTTGTCGAAAAAGTCCAAGAGACCGTCGACCAAAAAGAAGCGGAACGCGAAGGCCGTAAGCTCATGGAAGGGGATTTCACCCTTGAAGACATGCTTAAGCAAATGAAGATGGTTCAGAAGCTTGGTTCCTTAGGAAGCCTTCTTAAGATGATTCCAGGTATGCCAAAGGTCAGCGATGAACAACAAGAGCAAGCCAAGAAAGAGATGAAAGTTTTTGAGGCCATCATCAATTCGATGACACCATATGAAAGACGTCATCCAGAAGTCCTCAAATTCTCGCAAAAGAATAGAATCGCTAAAGGTTCAGGAAAAACCAATGCAGATGTCAACCGCGTCATCCGCAAATGGGAAAACTCCAAACAGATGATGAAGCAGATGAAACAATATAGCAAATCAGGCAAGATGCCTGGTGGATTTGGTGGATTCGGAGGAATGCACTAATGGCAGATGAAGCAGAGAAGCAAGTAATCTATCAGCCGAAGAAGATGTACAACACGATGCTTAAGAAGCAGTATCACGATACTGCGGCATCGTATTTCGATGATCTTTGCGCCAAATCCGGCGTGAACAAAGAAGAGAACGCTCTCCTTCTCAAGAAACTCGCAAAGTCCCAAGACGAATATAACGTCGCCCTCAAGGCTTATAACAAAATCAAAGGGGCAAAAAACACCGTCATGGCCTTTGGCATCGTCTTTTTGGTTGCCGCTATCATCGGCATTTTCGTTGCCATGTCGGGATCAGATAATTCTTGGATTGGCTGGATTGTCTTCGGAGTCGGCCTTGCTCTTGGTATCGCCTTACTCGTCATTCAATCGGTTGCCTTCAAAAAGAAGCTTGCACCAGCCAAAGAAGCCCTTGGTAAAGCCAAAGGGAAGAAAGATGAGCTTATTGAGGCTTGCTACAAAAACACCGCTCCATTAAATGACGCGCTCGATTGGGGAGCGCCTCAGGAAATCATGGAAAAAGCCACCCCAATCATCGATCTTGACCCGGTTTTCATGGGCGATCGTCTCGAAGCCCTTATGGAGAAGTTTGGCTTTGAGGAAATCACTGACCCATACAGTTCCGTTCTCGAAGTCTTAAGCGGTCAGATTCAAGGTAACCCTTTCGTTCTTGAGAAGACTCTCGATTGCCGAATCTACGATAAGCGTTACGAAGGCACTTTGACGATTCATTGGACAACGACCTCGCGCGATAGCCAAGGACGCGTTCAGGTCAATCACCACACCCAAACCCTTCACGCCTATGCGACCCATCCTGCTCCAGGTTACGCGACGGAGACCCGCCTTGTTTATGGTTCCGAAGCCGCTCCGCACCTTAAGTTCACCCGCACCCCGGTTCATGCTGAGAAGATGAACGATAAAGAAAGGGAGAGATTCGTCAAGAACCGCATTAAAAAACTCGATAAGAAAGAAGCCAAAGATCTTGGCAATATCAGTCAGAATTTCACCAAATTGGGCGATGATGAGTTTGATGCTCTTTTCGGTGCGTATGACAGAAACAACGAAGTTGAATTCCGTTTGCTCTATACACCTCTTGCCATCAAGAACACCCTCGATCTCATGGAGAACCCTGAGCCATATGGCGATGATTTCTCAATGGTGAAACACAATATGATCACAATCGTGAAAAGCGAACACTCTCAGAAGTTCGACTATTCTTCATCGCCAACCAATTTCATGGGCTACGACCTTTCAAAGATGAAAGAGGATTTCGTCAAATACTGTGATGACTTCATCAAGAATCTCTTCTTCGATCTCGCTCCAATCTTAAGCGTTCCTCTATATCAGATTCACAAGCCTTTCGAATACATTTTCAAAACTCCATATCGTTCCAATTTCTCAAGCTTCGAGCAAGAGACCTTGGCTAATGGTTTAGACCCAATGCTCTTCATTCCGGATGAAGCCGGGAGTGATTTGCCACTAATTTTGAAAGCAGAAGCGGCCTCAAGGAGAGGTGGAAAAGGTGACCATGTTCGCGTAAATGCTATGTCTTTCAAAGAAACCCCGATGGTTGATTACGTTTCCGTTTTAGGAGGGGATGGCTGCTTCCATAGCGTCCCTGTCCATTGGATCAGATATGATGAGGTCCATAAGGTTTCAAATATTGGCATCTCAAAAGTCGGCGGTTCAAGAAAAGCCTACCTCGATGGTAAAGACTCTGATTTCGGAGGATGCGGCATCAGGGGAGCTTGGACCCATTTCGAAAGAGGTCTGCTCGCCGTCTTTGAAGGAAACGAAGAATTCCTTGAGGACATCAACAACACCTTGGTCGAATATTTTGTCGACAAGTAAAAACTATGTTTATTTGCACCCTAAGGGTGCTAATATAAAGCCAAGCAAATAAAGGAGACATACTATGGCACCACAATTAGACGAATTAGACAAGTCCTTGGAAAACACTGAAGGCTTACGCGTTCACGTCATCGAAAAGAAAGTTCCAGTCAAACTTGATGGCATGGACAAATTTGTCAACATCGGCGTTTGGTTCCTCTTCATCATCGGTGGAATCGTCTACATGTTTAAGAAAGCCAAAGCCAAGACTTACTTCAAACAACTCGAGCAGAAGATTCAGCACGACGCCTCAACCATCGACAACTACATGGTTCAGCGTGTCACCATCCTTAAGAATGCCGCTAAGCTTCTCGACAAGGCCGTTGACTTAGACAAAGATACCTTCACCAACATCGCGAAGGCTCGCGGTGGCATCGATCCAGATGCTGCTCGTAACGAACTCCAGACCTCTCTTGAGAACATCGACAAGAAGATCAGCATCGCTTTCGAGAAATACCCAGAACTCAAGGCTCATCAGGAAATCGCCGCTGTCATGCAGCAAAACTCCTACCTCCAGCAGGAAATCACCGCTGCCCGTGAGGTCTATAACGACGCCGTCAATCACTGGAACAGCGAGATCTTCAGCCTTTGGGCGAAAAAATACGTCGCTGCCAAAGAAGGTTACACCACCCGTATTCCATTCACCGCTAGCTTAGCGATGAAAGAAGAATCCGAAGGCGTTTTCTTCTAAACAACCACGCAAACAAAAAAGAGGCTGGATTGAAGCGACCCCAAATCTGGCACTTCTGGAAAAAGGCCCAAACAGGAATCGTCAAAGGTTCCTGTTTTTTATTCGCTTCGTGTTGTAGAGCCCGATCCATTCCTCCGCGAGTTGGATATGATGCTCCAATGATGTCGCATCATTGTTGTACGGAGCCTCCTTTTTGAGCATCGCGGCCTTCGGCTTGGGCGGATGGCCCTTATGTTTCCGGCCTTTGCTTGTGCCGTATGGAAAAAACCTCCTGCCGCAATTATACGGTAGGAGGTCTTATTTATTTCCTGTGAACGAAAAGGGGTTCAGTTCAGATCCAGCCTCTTTTCTTTTGCTAATTTATTTGCTTGGCTCACCGATGTCGCAATAGACACATCTCATATGTCCTTCATCATCGATCTTTTTGTAGAGTGGCTCAAGCTCTTGCTCGTTAGCGCTCACGCACTTAGGGTTGTTGCACTTGTGCTCGCTATGGATGTAGCCTTTGCCAGCGAAGGCATCTTCCTTAACCGGATTCTTCTTCGCGATATCAAGAAGCATGAGGATGAGGGCCATTCTCATGTACTTGCCGTTTAAACACTGCTTGAAGTAGCAGGCTCTTGGATCATCGTCCACTTTGACGCTGATCTCATTGACGCGTGGAAGCGGATGCATGATGATCATGTCCTTTTTGGCGGTGGAGAGCTTATCGACGGTGAGGATGTAGTTATCCTTAAGCCTTTCGTATTCGGCAAGGTCGTCGAATCTCTCACGCTGGATGCGGGTCATATAAAGGACATCAAGGGAAGGCATGGCTTCCTCGAGGGAAGTGGTCTCAATATATTCCATATGGTTAGGCTCAAGGATATCTTCTTTGACATAGTCAGGAAGCTTAAGCTCTTTTGGCGAGATGAGGACCACTTTGATGTTCTTGTAACGCGACAAAGCGGCTAAGAGTGAGTGGACGGTTCTACCGAGCTTAAGGTCTCCGCAGAAACCGACAGTAAGGTTATCAAAACCGCCTTTTTCTTTATAAATCGTCAGCAAATCCGCCATGGTTTGGGTTGGGTGGCAGTGTCTGCCATCTCCAGCATTGATGACTGGGATGGAGCCAGCGCGGGATGCAACTAAGGCCGCTCCCTCTTGCGTTGTTCTCATGGCGATGATGTCAGCGTAGCAAGAAACGGTCTTCGCGGTATCGGCAAAGCTCTCTCCTTTAGCGGCGCTAGAATTGCTTGCTCCAGCGAAACCAAGGACGTTGCCGCCAAGCTCCATCATGGCAGCGGTGAAGGATAAACGGGTTCTCGTTGATGGCTCATAGAAAAGCGTAGCGAGTTTCTTGCCCTTACAGGCCTCGCTATACTTCTCTGGGTTCTCAGAGATATCGATGGCCTTCTTGCAAAGGGATTCGATCTCTTCGACCGATAAATCAACGATATCGATGACGCTGCGCATCTTTATTCACCTTTGATCCAGCTCTCGTCGCTTGGATTGTTTCTGAATTTGATTAAGCGCTCGATGTCGCTCTTTTCGATGTAGCCTTCTTCGGCGGCAACGGAGGCGATGACGTCGAAGTTGGTGAGGGAGATGTTCTTAACGTTAGCGGCGGCAAGTCTCTCTAAGCCTTTCTTCATGCCATAGGTGAAGATGGAGACGATGCCAAGGACCTCGGCGCCGGCTTCTCTAAGGACGTCGACGACTTCGAGGACGCTTCCGCCAGTGGAGATAAGGTCTTCAACGACGACGACCTTCTGGCCTTTCTCAAGTTTGCCTTCGATCTGGTTCTGTCTGCCATGGTCTTTGGCGCCGCTTCTGACATAACCCATTGGGAGATTCATAATGTGGCCGACGATGGCAGCATGGGCAATACCAGCTGTGCTGGTACCCATAAGAACTTCGACTTCTGGATAGTTCTTTTTGATGGTCTCAGCTAAGGCGTTCTCAACGTCGCTTCTGACTGCTGGGGCAGTGAGGGTGAGACGGTTGTCGCAATAGACAGGGGATTTGATTCCGCTGGCCCAAGTGAATGGTTTGTTTGGGCTGAAGAAGACAGCCTTGATGCTGAGTAAG
>JAILRR010000035.1 GCA_024698065.1 Bacilli bacterium | reverse complement strand
TGTGCCTTTGCCAGTTCCAAGGTTATAGACAACGAGGCCTGGGTTGCTCTCTAAGCGTTTGAGAGCGGCGACATGGCCTTTCGCCAAATCAACAACGTGAATGTAATCCCTTACGCCCGTTCCGTCAACAGTCTTGTAATCGTTTCCGAAGACGCGGAGGAATGGAAGCTTGCCAATCGCAACCTGAGTAACATATGGCATGAGGTTGTTTGGAAGGCCATTAGGATCTTCGCCAAGAAGGCCAGATGGATGGCCTCCGATTGGGTTGAAATATCTAAGCAAGCAGACATTGAGATCCTTGTTCGCTTTAGCGGTGTCTTCAAGGATTCTCTCAATCATGATCTTGGTCTCACCATAAGGGTTCGTCGCACTGCCGATTGGGTCGGTTTCATAGAGAGGAACTCTTTCTGGGACGCCATAAACGGTGGCGGATGAAGAGAAGATGAAATTATGGACTCCCTTCTCTTTCATGATGGCTAAAACATTGAGGGCGCTGCCAAGGTTATTCTGATAATACTCAATGGGTTTAACGGTGGATTCCCCTACCGCTTTATAGCCAGCGAAATGGATGACTGCATCAATGTGATTTTCTTCAAAAACCTTTGCAGTTTCCGCATATTTTGTACAATCGACCTCATAAAACTTCGGTCTTACATGGGTGATTTCCTCGATGCGGTCGAGAACGGCTAATTTAGAGTTATAGAGGTTATCAAGGACAATTGGTTCGTAGCCGCTTTGAATGAGTTCAATGACGGTTTCGCTACCAATGAATCCTAGTCCTCCGGTGACTAAGATGGTCTTCATTTCTTTTCCTCTTTGCTAAGTTTCTTTTTCTCTTTGAGAAGCGCTTCTTTCATTTCACTGATGCTCTCGGCTTCATGCTTTGAGGCTTTGGCGGAATGCTTTTCCACTTTATGCTGTTTCTTCCTCTCAATCTCATAGGCGCTATTGGACTGAGCCTTTTCGATGGCGTTGAGGAAGAGTTCGGCGATGATGCGGTTGACGGAAGACTGAATCGACATCCTTAAAGCAATTAGGCCAAGGGAGTCGATTAGATGCTTCTCGGCTTTCTCAGGGTCTGCCTCTTTGTTCTTCTCGTATTCTTTCGCAAAGCGGTCCACTCTCTGTTTAGCAAGGGCGATGGTGCTTTTAGCGATGCTCGTGCTCATCAAACGGAAGAAAGAATAGAGGACGGATTTGTCCGCGCTGACATCGGTATCGAGGGCAATCAAGTGCGAAAGCTCTGACATTGTGAGGGAGTTCTTCAAAGAACAGATGGCCAAAAGATAGCCAAGATGCTCTTCGTTGTATTTCTTTCTCTCTGGTTCTTTGATGATCTTCGCTTTGACATAGTTGTTGACCATGTAAGAAGTGAGAATCTCCGAATCACGAGGTGAAAGAGGGGTTAAGGTCTTATTGATATAACCGATGACCTGTTCCATATAAAGAGGAACGGTTGGGAGCTCCTTATAGGCAGGAAGCTCATAGAGAGAGGCGTTTTCAAGCCAATCCTGTAAGTTCTTAAGTTCTTCGTCCATTGTCATCTTTTGTCTAGCTCCTCCTTTAGGCATCTAGATACCTCAGCGGCATTGACTTTGCCGTGAGACGCTTTCATGACTTGGCCGACAAGGAAACCTAAGGCTCTATCTTTGCCAGCTTTGTAATCGGCAATCGACTGTGGGTTGGCATTAAGGACATCAGTAACGAAGGCCATGATGGTTCCGGTATCGCTGACCTGGGCTTCGATATGGAGTTCCTCTTTCGCTTCTTTTGGCGAAACGCCATCGGCGATGACTTTATCAAGGATGCTGACGCACTGCTTGTGGGAGAGTCCACCAGTCTCTTGCATGAGGACGATTTCAGAAAGATATGCCGGTTTTAGCGGTAATTCTTTGATTTTCATGGCGTGCTTATTGAGGTAAGCGTTGATCTCGACGATGAGGAAGTTGGCCAAATCTTTGGCGTTCTTAACATCGCCCATGCCAGCCTCAAAGAAGGCCGCCATATCAGGATCGGTGAGGATGATCTCGGCATCGACTGGAAGGAGTCCAGCGGCTAAGTACCTCTCCATCTTGGAGTCATAAAGTTCTGGGCAGGTTGCAATGGCATCCTCAACGAACTTGTCACTCAATTTGATTGGGGTGATGTTAGGCTCACAGAAGTATTTGTAGTCGACGGCGTCGGTTTTGACACGCATCAAAACGGTCTTGCAACTCCCCTCGTCAAATCTTCTGGTCTCTTGTCTAACAGACTGACCGGAGAGAAGGAGTTCAGCCTGACGTTTGATTTCGTAATCGATAGCGAGCTCAACGTTCTTGAAGGAGTTGATGTTCTTGATCTCGACCTTGGTACCGAATTCTTTCTGCCCGATTGGGCGGATTGAGATGTTGGTGTCGCAACGGAGTGAGCCTTCTTCCATCTTGCCATCGGAGGTACCGCTATAAAGGACGATGTTACGGATGGCTTCAGCATATTGTCTTGCTTCAGAACCATTAGACATGTCTGGCATGGAGACGATCTCAACAAGAGGGGTTCCTGCACGGTTATAGTCCATGAGGGTGTAGTCCATGTAGTGCTCTTGCTTGCAGGTATCTTCTTCCATATGGATACGCTCAATACCAATCTTCTTTTTGCCGTTTGGGGTATCGACTAAAACATAGCCGTTTTTGCCAATTGGTCTAGCTTGTTGAGTGATTTGGAATCCCTTTGGAAGGTCGCTATAGAAGTAGTTCTTTCTATCGAAATAGAGGGTGTGGTCGATTGTCATGTGGAGCGCGTTAGCAACACGGATGGCATTGATGACCGCTTGTTTGTTGACCACTGGCATGGTTCCTGGGAATGCCATATCAAGCGGAGCGATGTTGGTATTTGGATCACGAGAGAAGGCGACTGGAGCAGATGAGAACATCTTGGACTTGGTCTTCATCTGAACGTGGATCTCTAAGCCAATGACTGCTTCGAAGTTCATAAGTTGCCCTCCTTTTTGTTAAGGATGCTGACGTTAGCAAGGCCAGAGGCTTTTTCGAAAGCGGCAGCGATTTGGAATAGTTTCTTCTCCTCAAAGGCGCGGCCCATGATATTGATACCAACTGGGAGGCCTTCTTTGAAGAAGAGAGGTAAGGTGATGGATGGGAGACCGGCGAAGTTGCCTAAGACAAGATGGTTATCTGCCATAAGGTATTCGTCAGAGAGCTTGTCGGACACATTCTCAAAGAGAGGAGCGACCGTTGGAGAGGCTGGGAGATAGATGAAGTCATAATCCCTAAGGATTTCATTCACCTTCTCAACAATCTTGGCGCGGTTACGCTGAGCCCTTAAGAAGAGTTCCTCTTGGTTCTCTCTCATAAGGCAATAGGAGCCAATGACGAAACGTCTCTTGATGAGTTCGCTGAACCCTTTGTCACGGGCGTTGAACATGACTTCCTGGTAGGACTTGCCTCCGTGATATGGGCCGAACTTGATGCCGTCGAGGTTAGCGTCGTTCGAAGTGGCCTCAGCACAGGAGATGACCATATAGGTCGCGTAGATGGATTCGAGAAGTTTCTTGTCAAAACTCACAAAATCGACTGCAATTCCTTGCTCTTTTGCGGCTTTGATGGAATTTTCGAAGTGTTTTTTGATTTCTTCGTCAGAAATGGAATCGATGATTTCTTTGATGACGGCGATCTTCATTCCAGCGACTGGTTTGTCGAGATCTTCTTCATAACGCTCAACAGGTTTGGTGGAGCTTGTTGAGTCATGGATGTCGCGTCCCGAAAGGACATCAAGGAGAACAGCGGACGAGTAGACGTCACGGCTGAAATAGGCAACGTGATCGAGGGATGGAGCGAATGGGAATAAACCATAACGGCTGATTCTTCCCCAAGTTGGTTTCATGCCGACAAGACCAGAGAGCGAGGCTGGTTTTCTGACGGAGTCGCCGGTGTCGCTTCCAAGAGAGAAAGGAACGATTGAGGCGGCAACCGCGGCAGCACTGCCACAGCTTGATCCGCCGATTCCTCTCTTGTGGCTTGGGTCCCATGGGTTATAGGTGATTCCGAGGTGACCGGTTGTTCCGGTTCCACCCATGGCGAGTTCGTCGAGGGTGGTCTTGCCTAACAGGACAGCCTTGGCTTCCCTGAGTTTGGTGATGACGGTCGCATCATAAACTGGGATGTAACCGTTAAGGATGTTGCTTGAAGCAGTTGAAGGCATTCCTTTGGTGGAATAGTTGTCTTTGGAGAAATATGGGATACCCCAAAGTGGGTTATCTTTCTCTGGTTCGGTTAAAGAGGCGGCAAACGCTTTGGCGCCTTCATCGTCGATAAATTCGAAAGCGTTGTCCTTGTTCTCATGGGCTCTCTGGAGAGCTTCTTCCGTGAGTTCAAGTGGGGTGACTTTCTTTTCGACAAGAGCCTCGTGAAGCTCTTTGAGTGATAAATCTAAGTAACTCATAGAACGACCTTCGGCAACTTAACTTGGTTGTCCTGGACATTGCCAGCATTCTTTAAAGCGACCTCACGTGGAAGGGCCTCGAGAGCCTCGTCTTCGCGGAGGAAATCGGTTGTGCATTCAAATGGGAAAGTCATCGGCTCATAGTTCTCTAAGCCTTCGATCTCTCCAATCGCACCCATAAGTTTTGTGAGCACCCCGAACTCTTTCATCAGGGTATCGTATTGCTCATCTGACATTGAGAAGAGCAGCCTGTTGGCTGCATCCACCAATACTTCTTTTGTGATAGTTTTCATAGTTTTTACCCGAAGATAAGGTTACCACTTGTGAGTGGTAAACAAAAGAGAAGCCACAAAACTCTTTGTGACTTCCCTGTTTTTAGTTACTAGTTATCGCGTTTTTCGATGTCCGAGATCTCGTTTACTCTTCTAAGATGTTTGTCACCCATGAAGTCGGTTGAGAGGAAAATGTCCACTCTCTTGAGAACGTCTTCGGTTTCCATGAAGCGTCCTGCAAAGGCCACCATGTTTGCGTTGTTGTGCATTCTGAGAAGCCCGGTGACTTCATCGTTATAGCCAATTCCACAACGGATGCCTTTAACTTTGTTCGCGGCGATCATGATGCCTTCGGCACTGCCACAGCAGAGGATGCCATATTCGGCTTTTCCTGAGGTGACGTCTTTGGCGGCTTTCTCGGCGAAGATTGGGTAATCAACCGAATCAGCTGAATAGGTTCCTTCGTCTAAGACCTCATGGCCTTTTTCAATGAGGTGTTTTTTGATGGCTTCTTTTAAATCGAAGCCGGCGTGATCGCTTCCAAGTGAGATTTTCATTGTTGCTCCTCCCAATACTTCAATATGTTTTCAAAAGGTATTGGACCTTCTCTAACCAATGTAATTTTATCATCCGCGGTAAGGTTGATGATGGTCGTTGGAATTAGTGATTCGCATTCGCCTTTCACAACAGCAGGAAGCTCATCGCCAAACGCTTTGACAACATCATCAAAATACTTTGTTGTTGGTTCGCCCGACTTGTTTGCGCTGGTGACAAGAAGAGGTTTCCCCACCGCTTCAATAAGTTTCTTAACAAATGACGAATCAGGGACTCTGATACCAATGACGTTTGTGCCTAAAGTAACCCATTCAGGAAGGCTCTTTTTCGCGTTCACAAGAACGGTCAATTCGCCTGGCAAAAAGTGGTCCATGACGGCCTTAGCTTTTGGTGACACTTCGATGTATTCCGACGCCTCCTCAAGCGAGGAACACATAAGAGCAAAAGGTTTGTTCGGTGGACGCCTTTTTATAGCGACCAAACGCTCAAAAGCGACCTTTGAATCATAGATGCATCCGACCCCGTAGACGGTTTCGGTCGGAAAAGCTAAAACTTCCTCATTCTTTAGGACTTTACTAGCTTTTTCGATGTCTTGAATATTCAAAAATTCCATGCAAAACCCCATTATTTTACAAAAATATAGAGGAATCTTGTGAATCCGTTGAGGTCTTTTGCGAATTCATAAGTGTAGTCTTCAAGATACTTTTTCATGAGGTCTTCAAGCCAGAATTCAAGGTCTGGGGAGATCTCAAAAGCCATGAAGATTGAACCCTTCTTAACCTTCTTATAATCCTTAAATATTGACTCATAAACAGAGTGTTCTTTATCGAGCCAAAGAGCGCTTGCTGGTTCGTAATCTCTGACCGATGCTTGAGCGTCTTCTTTGTTAAGGATATAAGGTGGATTTGAGACAATGATATCAAGGTTGATTTTGTTCTCGATATACGGGGCCAAAGCATCGCCCTCAAGAACCTGAGCCCTGATGTTGTAACGCTCAAAATTCTCCTTTGCCACTTCGAGCGCTTTTGGGGAAATGTCACTAGCGACAAGAAGCCAGTTGGAGAAGCTTTGTCTTAAGCCGATTGAGATACAACCACTGCCGGTTCCGATATCGGCGCATACCAAATAGTTGCGCGGATCATAATATTGATCGATCCTCTCGCTGATGCCGGAAACGAGTTCTTCGGTCTCGCCTCTTGGAATCAAAACATTCTCATTGATCTTGATTGGGTTTCCTAAGAAATCCGCCTCTCCAAGAATGTATTCGACAGGCTCACCTTTTATGAGTTTCTGAACCTGCTCTTTGAAGAGGTCATAGTTCTTCATTTCCCTCTCTTTGTAGAAGAGGACATCAATCTGTTCGTGAAGCCCTTCGTCATGCATCAAAAGAATGCGTAAATCCATGGCCATGACGCCATAAGGTTTCGCTAGAGAATAAGCTTCTTTGTAGGCTTCATCGATTGTAGGCATTATTTGTTGCTTTCTTCTAAGAGTTTCTGTTCCTGATCGTAATGGATGAGGGCATCGATGACATCATCAAGTTCGCCTTCCATGATGCGGTCTAATTGGTTAACGGTGAATCCGATACGGTGATCGGTAACGCGGTTTTGTGGGTAATTGTAGGTTCTGATCTTCTCGCTTCTCTCGCCGGTTCCGACTTTGAGTTTTCTTTCAGAAGCGCGAGCGTCGTCTTGCTGAGACTGATAGAAGTCATGGACTTTCGCACGGATCATCCTCATACAGATTTCTTTGTTCTGAAGCTGGGCCTTTTCGGTCTGGCAGCTGACGACGATTCCGGTTGGGATGTGAGTGACACGGACAGCGGACTCAGTCTTGTTAACGTTTTGTCCTCCAGCACCCTGTGAACGATATGTGTCGATCTTAAGATCGGTTGGGTTGATTTTGACATCGACCTCTTCTGCTTCAGGCATGACAAGGACGGTCGCGGTTGAAGTGTGGATACGGCCAGAGGCTTCGGTCTTTGGGACTCTCTGAACACGGTGGGCACCGCTTTCGAATTTGAGTTTCGAATAGACGTTCTTTCCTTTGACCATGAAAGAGACATAGGAATAACCGCCTGCAGAGCCTTCTTCACCATCGATGTACTGAACTTTCCATCCCTGGTTCTCAGCGTATCTCGTATACATTCTTAATAAATCGCCAGCGAAGATGTTCGCTTCATCTCCTCCGACTGCGCCACGAATCTCAACGATGATGTTCTTCTTATCGTTTGGATCGGCTGGAAGAAGTTTGCCATGGAGGTCTTTTTCGATGTTCTCCATTTTCTCTAAGAGAGACTTCTTCTCAAGCTTCATCATTTCAGCGAGCTCTGAGTCTCCGCTGTTGATGATATCGTCTGCGTCTTTTAAATCGCTTTCGGCTTTAAGGTATTCCTGATAACCTTCATAAGCTTCTGAAAGCGAGGACCTTTCTTTGGATAATTCAGTGATGAGGGCCACATTGTTCATGATGGCGGGATCACTAAGGTCACGATCTATTTCTTCACACCTTGTCTTGACGGCTTCAAGGCGTTTTCTCATGCTTTCTTCCATAACAACCTCACGTGCCTCGTGATTATACCATAGGGATAATCTCTCTAGAAGTCGTAAAAGTCTTCATTCTCACTAGTGAGAAAAGACTAGTTAGAGTATAATCAAAAACGGAAACCTAATATGTCATATAAAGCTTTATATCTCACCTACCGTCCACAGACTTTTGAAGAAGTCGCCGGTCAGAAACCAATTGTGCGTACGCTGAAGAACGCTCTCACGACCGGCAAGATGGCCCACGCTTATCTTTTCGCCGGCCCTCGTGGAACTGGCAAAACTTCAATGGCCCGTCTTTTCGCCAAAGCCCTCAACTGCGAAGAAGGCCTTGGCCATCAGTGCAACCATTGCCAAAACTGCCAAGAAGTCGCTAACGGCACCCACCCTGATGTCATTGAGATCGACGCCGCCTCAAATAACGGCGTTGACCAAGTCCGTGACCTCATCGAAAAGGTCAGGTACGCCCCAATCAAAGGAAACTACAAAGTCTATATCATCGACGAAGTCCATATGATGACGACCGGCGCCTTCAACGCCCTCCTAAAGACCATTGAGGAACCACCGGAGAACGTCATTTTCATCCTTTGCACCACCGAGCCGTTCAAGGTTATCCCGACCATCCTTTCCCGTTGTCAAAGATTCGATTTCTCCAAACTCTCTCCAGAGGAAATGAGTGAGAAATTGCACGAAATCCTTGGCAAAGAGGGCACGAAATACACGGAAGAAGGCCTTAAGACCATCATCGATTTGGCTGATGGAGGAATGCGTGATGCGCTTTCCATCCTTGACCAAGTTCTTGCTTTTAGCAACAACGTCCTCCACGAAGAAGACGTACTTGCCATGTATGGCTTAGCAAGCATTGACGAGAAGGTTGACCTCATCCTTTCAATCAGAGAAGGCAACGTCGCCGAAGTCGTCAAAAAGAGCGAAGCCTATCTCGCTGGTGGAATCGATATCCGTAGGCTCGTCCTCGAACTCATCTCTTTGCTTAAAGATCTTCTCATCTATGAAAAGACAAATGATGTGTCTCTCATGGAGAAGCTCGACAAAGAGAACGCCGATGTCCTTGCGAAGAACCTTTCCCCTGCTGATTGCAATTCAATGATCTCTTCCCTCATCGAAGCCCAGAACAATTTCAGAAACGTTTCCGATATCCGTTCCCTCTTTGAGTTAACGCTTCTTAGAATGGCATCAACCGATACGGCCGCAATAGCACCTGCACCAAAACCAGTTAAGAAACCTGCCCCGGCGCCAAAACCAGTTGAACCAAAACCAGAGCCTGTCCAAGAAGCCAAGCCTGTTGAGGAAACACCATCGACACCGCTCTTTGAGTTCATTAACGAAAACAAATATAGCCCAGCGCCAAAGAAGAACGCCGAAGTTCCTGATTGGCTCATAGACAAAGAGGAGCCAAAAGAGGAAGCCGCTCCGGCTCCAGCGCCAGCTCCGGCGCCAATGCCAAAGAAAGAACCAAAGCCGGTCAAAGAAGACACCATTGTCCGTGCCACCACCATCGACACTTCGAAAATCGCCCATCACGAAATCTCAAATTCTGGAACTAACTTCGTTCTTTCTGATGAGCAGATTTTCAATATTTCCATCCTTGCTTCCAAAGAAGAAAGGTTGTCCCTCAAAGACAAGTGGCCACTCCTTGATGAGCTTAAGATGGACCCAAAATTCGGCAAAGTCGCAAGCCTTTTGAGCGATTCTTCGCCATTCTGCCTTTGCAAAGAGGCTTTGATCCTTGCCTACCAGCATAAGAACCAAGCCGAGAAGGCAAACCTTGTCGCGAACCAGGCGGCTCTATCCGACTTAGTCGAAGCTATGCTTGGCCGCAGGGTCTTCGTGTACGCGCTTGACCCAAACCGTCGTCTTGCCGTACGCACCTACTACTACGAGAAAGTCCAAATGGGACAGATTCCAAACAAAAAAGACATCGTCTTAGATTTACCAATAGTTAAATAAGGAGAGGTAACAATATGAACCCAATGCAGCAAATGTTAGCGAATGCTAAGAGAATGGAACGCGAACTCAAGAAAGCCCACGAAGAGTTAGCCACCAAAGAGTTCGTCGTGAAGAAAGCCGGCATCATCGAAGTCACCATCATGGGCGATAGAAAGATCAAGTCCGTCAAGATTGACAAAGATGCCTTATCCGCCGACAACGAAGAGATGGTTGAAGAGACCCTCACCATGGCCATCAACGAAGCCTATGACAAAGTCCAGGCCGAAAGCGATGCCATCGAAGAGAGAGTCACCGGACAAAGAGGAGTCCTCGGCTTCTAATGAAAGAACTCCGCTCTTTGACCGAACTCATAGAGTCATTTAGCAAACTTCCCGGCATCGGCGTCAAAAGCGCTGAACGTATGGCGTATGCCGTTCTTCGCATGAAAGAAGAAGACCGGGATGATTTTGTTAAGGCCATCAAAGACGTTTCCTCAAACATCCACCCATGCCCAGTTTGTGGGCTCTATACCGAGGATGAGAAGTGTGAAATCTGTGCAAATCCCGCACGAAATCACAAAACCATCTGTGTCGTAAGTGACACTAAAGATGCCTTGGCCATTGAGAAAATGAATTCCTTTGATGGGCTTTTCCATGTTCTTGGGGGAGTTGTTTCCCCAAGCAGAGGGATCGGCCCAGATGACCTTAAAATCAAAGAGCTTCTAGAACGTGTCAAAGAGAATGAGGTGACCGAAGTCATCATTGCCACTAACCCAACCATAGACGGGGAGACCACCGCTTTATTCATCGCCAAAGTCCTTGATGGGGTGGTCCCTAATGTCACGAGATTAGGCTATGGCTTACCAATGGGGTCATCCCTTGATTACGCTGATGCTTTGACACTATCCAAAGCATTCGAAGGAAGGAAGAAGATCTAACATGTTCATCACATTTGAAGGCGGAGAAGGTGCTGGAAAAAGCACTGCCATTAAAAGAATCGTCGAGAAACTCACTTCCGAAGGATATGAGATCGTTTTGACCAGGGAACCTGGTGGCACCCCTATTGCTGAAGAAATCAGAAACGTCATTCTCGACAAGAAGAACACAGCTATGGACCCTCGCACCGAGGCTCTTTTATATGCCGCAAGCCGCCGTCAGCACTTAGTAGAAAAAGTCATTCCTGCCTTAAAAGAAGGGAAACTTGTCCTTTGTGACCGCTTCATCGATTCATCTCTTGCCTACCAGGGCGGAGCCCGTGAAATCGGCATCGACAACGTCTACAACATGAACTTATTCGCAACCGAAGGAATGCTTCCTGACCTCACGATCCTCTTCGATATCAAACCAGAGGAAGGTTTAGCGAGGATCGCTGCCAATAGCCAAAGAGAAGTGAACCGCCTTGATGTTGAGAAACTCGCTTTCCATAACAAAGTCCGCGATTCCTTCCATGAGCTTGCCAAAAAGTTCCCGCAAAGATTCGTGATCATTGATGCCTCCAAAGGACCAGATGAGGTCTTTGAGGAATCATACAAAGCAATCGAAGCTAGATTAAAGAAATGAGATTCGGCGATTACCTAGAGAAGAAACAACCGCTCGTATATAGGACTTTCGCTAGCGCCATCGCCAATGAGCGTCTGGCCCATGCCTACCTCTTATGCGGAGAGTCAGGGACTCCTCTTTTGGAAACCGCCAAATTCATGGCCAAGAGCCTTATCTGCGACCACAAAGACCCTCTTGCTTGCGAAGAATGCAGAAGCTGCAATCGCTTAGAACATGGGACCTATATGGACTTCCATATCCTTGGCGAAGACGAGGACGGCATTAAGAAAGAAGAAGTCGAAAACGTCGTCGAAGATTTCTCAAAAACCCCTACAGAATCCAAGGGAATCATGATTTATATCATCCATCTCGTGGAATCCATGAGCGTGGAGGCAATTAACTCCTTGCTTAAGTTTTTAGAAGAACCTCCTACCCACACTTTCGCGATCCTCACAACAGAGAACGAGGCTAAAGTCCTGCCAACCATCATCTCCCGCTGCCAATGCTTAAGGATGCTTCTCTCGCCAAGAGAGGAAGTCATCAAAGAATCGGTGGACGAAGGAGTCTCACTTGAGGATGCGGAGCTTATTTCCTATTTTTCAAACAGCGCTCCCCTCGTCCTAGAAGAATCGAAGACGGCCGAATATAAAAACGCCAAAGACTCTTTCCTTGCGGCGCTTAATGCCCTTTCGAAGCCAAGAAGCGAAGTTTGTTATCTTTTCGAGAAAAACGTCATCCCTGATTTAGACAAAAAAGGCAAGGCGCGTTATTTCCTCGACATGCTCTCTTTAGCTTTCAAAGACCTTCTTGCCCTCAAACAAAACCAAACGCCTTTGCTTTCTTCTTATGTTAAACTTATTGAGCCACTTAAGAAGTGGTCTCACCCAGAGGAAAGCCTTTTAGAGATCATGAAGGTCAGAAACCATCTTGAGCTCAATATAAACACCGCTCTATTGATTGAGCACCTCATCAACTACATCACCAAGGAATTCATACTATGAATAAAGACGAAATCATGAGCACATATAAATACTTCATCGGAGTCAGTTTTGATGGCGCTAGCAAAGCCTATTATTTCGGCACCGATGACGATACGCTGGTCATCGGCGACAAAGTCGTCGTTGAGACCGTTTCAGGACTTGAGCTTGGCGAGATTTCCGTTGCCTTGAAACCAACAAGCGCCTACAAATCAGGACTTGAGCTCAAACCAATCATCCGTAGGCCAACCAAACTTGATCTCGATGATTACGAGATGAGCAAAAAAGAAGCCGATATCGCTTTGAAGATCACCCAAAAAGAAGTCACTAGACTGGGCCTTCCGATGAGACTCTTGTCTGCGCAATACACTCTCGATGGAGCAAAGGTCACGATTACCTACACCGCAGATAACCGCGTTGATTTCCGTGAGCTTCTCCACATCCTTGCCCCACAACTCAAATGCCGCATCGAACTCCATCAGCTCGCCCCTCGCGACAAAGCCAAGATGGTTGGAGGAATCGGCACCTGTGGCCTTCCGCTTTGCTGTTCAACCTTCCTTAACCAGTTTGATGGCATTGCCATTTCCAAAGCCAAGAATCAGATGCTCACCCTCAACATCCCTAAACTTTCTGGACAGTGTGGCAAGCTCATCTGCTGCCTTAATTACGAGGATGATCTCTATACAGAGGCCCGCAAGAACTTCCCTCGCCCTGGAACGCCTGTGAAATATAACGGATCTGACTACGTTGTCGATTCCTTCAATATCCTTTCGCAAACCATCAAACTCAAAACAGAGCTTGATGTCGCTTACTTATCTCTTGATGAATATAACGAGCTTGTGAATCATTCACATCAAGGAAGGCCGAGCCGCCACAATGATAAACCGCGAACTTAACTTCTTCGGCAAGAGTCCTCTTTTGTATCTCATTGCCACCCCAATAGGCAACCTAGGAGAAATGACTCCAAGAGCTTTGGAAGTGCTCAAAGAGATTGATTATGTCGCTTGCGAGGACACCCGCAACAGCGGCTCCCTTTTGAAGAAATTCGGCTTAGATAAGCAGTTCATCTCCTGCCACGAGCATAACGAAGAAGAAGCTTCTCAGAAGATCATCTCCCTTCTCAAAGAAGGAAAGAAAATAGCCTATATGTCTGACGCTGGATATCCAACCGTCAGCGACCCAGGAGAAAGACTTACAAAGCGCTGCATCGAAGCGGGTATCAAAGTCTCCGTCGTCAATGGGCCTAGCGCTGCAATCTGTGGCCTAGTTGGCTCTGGTCTTGAAGCGGACCACTTCTACTTCTATGGCTTCCTCCCTAGCAAACCTTCCGCCAGAAAAAAAGAATTAGAGTCTCTCAAAGATAGAGAAGACACAATTGTTTTCTATGAGGCTCCACACCGCATTGGTGCCACACTCAAAGACATGTCTAGCATCCTTGGAGAAGGCCGCAAAGCCGTCATCGCAAGAGAACTCACTAAGCAGCACGAAGAATATATCAGAGGCACTCTTGGTGAGATGTCAGAGCTAGACGAAGCAACCCTTATCGGTGAGATGGTTATTATCGTCGAAAAGCAGAAATCCGTGGCAAAAACCGTTTCAAATGAGGAAATCGTTGAGATTTTGAAAGAGAAACTCAAAACCCTTTCTTCAAAAGAAGCAATTAAAGAAACAGCAAAAGAAAACGACATCCCGAAGAATGTCGTCTACGATATCTACCTTAAGAACTTCAAAGATTAAGCACTAGGGAGTGGGCTCTGTCCGCTCTCTTTTTCTAATGGTTTGGAAGTGGTTTGCTCGCTTTCCATGGAGGCCTCCATGCTAGCGAGTTCTTTCCTCTTTTTCTTGATCTCAAGAGTGAAGACCACCAAAGAATGCCCAGCCACAACGAACCAGGCACCACTAGAAGCTAACGCGCCGAGTTTGAGATATGGCGTCATATAAGTGAGCTCATAGGAAACCTTCCCTGCTGGGGCGATAAAGCCAACTAAGCCACCATTGACCTTAAGCATCTTTGGATAAGTGACCTCGCCATTCTCATCGATTGCCTTAACAGACCAGCCAGCATCATATCCGACTGAGGTCGTGACAACCTTCTTGGTTGGGAAATTGCTATCGAAGGCGAATTTGTTCTTGTCGTAGGTGACGTTCATCAGGTTGTGGGAGTCATCGCTTATCGCATTAAAGGCATTATCGACTTCGCTCTTCTCCGCTTTGAAAACGGAAACGCGTGAAGGGAATGTCCCTTCTTTGAAGTCGCTTGGTTTGGCGTTGAAGCAGATATATTTGACCCTGCCATTCGGATACATATGGAAGACGTCACAGCTGCGAGTGTCGCCAATACGGTAACCGATGATGTTGCTAAGAGCCCAATACTCATAGCTAAGGAGGACGTTCTCCTCGATTTCGCCATTAGGCTTCATCCTGTCGCCGATCATGTAGATTCTCGTTTTGTATCTATCGGCGCGGAGATTGTAATTGAGCGCGAAGCAAGCGCCACCCCAATCGTCATTGAAGTAAGTGCTGCCATCATATGGCTTCAAAGCGACGATATCGCTATCGCCTTTGTATTTGAAATCCTTGTTGATGTCAAAGCCGTCTTTAGTCGTGATGTAGTTGCCTTTGCTATCGACATACGTCTTTTGTTCTTGGAAGGTTGTCTCAACCCCTTTTTCGATGATATCCGCAAAATAGCCAGGGCCTTCGCGTCCTTTCCAAGTTCCCCACCACTGGAAAGAATCATCCACTGGGTTAGGTACGTTGCCCGAATAAATCTGCCCGCTATAATAGACCGGCTGGAAAAGCGTTGTCCCCTGAGGCGCTGGCTCAATGGCAAAGGAAGAATCTTCATTAACAAGAGCATCGGCATCAGCGTCTTCAAGAATGGCGCCACTCATAAGAACATCGTCGTTCCTCATTAGCTCATCGTAACCACCAATCGGAGTCTGCGTGGCACTTAATTTGAGGAAGTCATCTGCTTGGTCAAAAGAGCCTTCCACGACGTTGCGTTTATAGATATGGTCAACGGCGTGACCAAGCTTCATTTTCTCGACATATGGGTTCTTGTAGAGACGGAAGGTGCTGTTATTGTCCCCATAAACCAATTCAGAGCCCCAAGGCACGTTATCGGCAACGCCTTCATAGGTACCATAGCCCTCACGCATGATGGCGTAGTATTTCATCGACAAAGCAAGATCGGTTCCAAAACGCTTGTTGCCATAGAAAGTGGACCAAGATTTTGAAGTGTAGACTTCGCCATACGCGTATTTGTTCTCTTTTGCATCCCTAACCTGGATTGGTCTATTCGCTCCGATATAACAATTAAGCTGAGAGAGGTCGTAGTTGAAAAGGGAATGGAAGGTCGAGCAACCATTCGTGTGCCAAATATATGGGCTATTCCTGTCACGGATATCATCGTAGTAGGTTCTGTAATATCCAGGATCATCCTCCAAGAGCTTTTCACCATACGATGTCAAAGTGTTTCTGACGGTTTCCCCGCCATTCCACCACTTGAAGTTCCAAGTTCCTTTGTAGACGAAAGACATATTTCCCCAAAGAATGGTCTCAGTCGCGATTATCCCCATCAAAACCTTGCTCAAATGTTTGTGGTTTTTCATGAAGAAGATGAGCATGCCAACCGCAAAATCCATGCCTAGCTGATAGAAAACAATCCATAAGCAGGATCTGGTGATGCCATCTCTGCTAACCGTCTGGAATGGAACGTGATCAAGGCCATCTGGCCAGTATGGGTCAAGCCATACAGGGTAATGGCAATCCTGAACGAAGATGATGGTGAGAATCCAAGTCATCATCGCTAGAGCAAGGGCAAGGAAAGCGCCAGTGAAGATGACCCACTTCTTCTCTTCTTTGATGTGGTCTAGCTCTCTACAAGCATAATAAATCGCGCATGGCACAAGAACGATGAACCAACGTCCATATCCATCGCCTGTGAAAGCGTAGAACATGTAGTACGCCAAGTTGGTGAGCATCAGGTAAGCGCAGAGCAAAACGGCAATGATATCCCCGATTTTCTTGTTTCTTATCGAATTGACAAAAGCGATGAAGAAGAGAATCACAAGAGGCGTATAGATGAAAGCGTTAGACGTCCATGAGTCGTAGCCGCTTCCGGCAAGAGGAAGCTCAATATAACCAATCGTTGGATAGAAGAAGCCTTGAAGGGCTTGCATCTCTCTGATCGGATTACGCCCAACCGGTTCGAAGAGGTATCCAAGCACCGTCCCGAAGTCTTTGTCTTTGAAAGCATTCAAAATCGCATCCAAATACCCTTTGCCGATCGATGAAGTTCTTCCCGAAAGAGCGGATTCCCTGACCGAAGGAAGAAGGGTCCAGGCTGACATCGCTATGCCAATAGCAAAGCCAGCGATGCCAAGAACTATGACCATGACGTTTTCTTTGGCGTTTCTCTTTTTGATGGTCCAGAAGTAACGCCATAAAGCGTACAAAACGCCCCACACGCAAGCGACCACCAAGAAGAAGAACGAGATGATGCCTAAAAGGAATAAACCCATGACAAGGGCGAATGGCTTTCTTTCTTTGATGACTTTCTCGATCCCAAGCATGATGAGAGGGAAAGTGAACGCCGACGAAACGAATGATGGGAAGCCGACAAAGTAATTGACCCAACCATTGAAAGCGAACGCTAAAGCGCCGACACGGGAAGAGCTTTCGCTAAGCCCCATGTACTTGAGATAAGCGCGCATAGCCATCGCACCCACCGCTCCTTTAACCATGGTTGCTAAAGCAAACGTCTGAGGGATCCAAGCGCGTGGGAAGATGTAGCAGATGATCAAGAACGGGTCGAATAGACCATAGTAGGAATTCGAACCGATGTTATCTGATCCAAGGTATGTATTTGGCGAATAAAGCTCAAAATAGCCAGTCTTAAGGAAACCATGCCAAACGTCATGGTAGTAGAAAGTCAAAGTGACGTATTGGCCAAAATAGTCCGTCCATGGGTAGAACTGGGTGAAGGAATTGTTGATGAGGCCATAGGCCATCCAGGCCATGCCAATAAAAAAGACGAGCCAGAAGAAATAGAAAAGACTCCTGATGTTAAACAGGAAAGGGAGCTTCTCACGCATCCACTGGATGAATGTCAGGTGACGAAGGCTCGATAGTTTTGCGGTATTCTCTGACGTCTCCGTAATGTTCTCCTAGTTTTGCTTACTTGAGGTATCATCCTCTTTTTGAACGTTTTCGACAATCCCCACAACATCGGACACAGGAACCGAGAAGGCGATGCCTTGGCCTTTGCTGTTGAGGCCTGCTGCTTGGTAGATGGCAGTCAAAACGTCGTTCTTGATCTCTTTTGAAACCAAAATCATGACGATCTGTTTCTCTGGGGTGATAGAGACGCCGAAGAACTTTTCAATCTCTTTGTTTCCGGTTCCGCGGGCATTGATGATGGTTCCGCCTTTGGCGCCTTTGCCTCTAGCGGCCTCCATAACCAAATCAGTGAACCCATCGTTAACGATGGCAAACACGACTTCGTAATTCTCGTTTCTCGTTTCTTCCATGGCATTATCTCCTTTGGTTTCTGAGACTAAGGGCCTCTCATTGGCCACGAATTTATAGGCGTTGGTACCGATGATGCTGCTTATCTTAATAACGAAAGATATGCCTTTTGCTACTTTAGACACACGGAAGCGGGTTTCAAGTCCTGATTTCGCAATCGGCCAAGTATCTTCCCTCATCGGGGTGAGAATCACCTGTTTGTTGGCGTTCTCTAACGTAAAGATTTCGTAAAAGTGATTAACCGCGGTTCCTTCTCCATGGAAGACGAAGGAGGTGGCCGCTCCAGAGGTTTCCATGATCTTCGTTATAGCGGTTCCTTGTCCTTGATTGACGACGGTAATGGCCATCATGAGAGGATGGAAAAGGCTCTTTGATTCCTGGGGTTTTGAGGAAGCTGTCTCAGTCGATTTTGAGGAGCGTTTCAACACGAAACGTTTCTTTTTCTCACTCATGCATTGCCCTCCTCAAACGAAATGATGACAAGGTCGTCGTCTTCGTGAAACCTTTTGCGGATCATGTAATTGTTGATTGAACGTTTGATATTCGCATATAGACCGATGCCCTGAACGACAATCAAAGGCATCAAAGCAATCATGGCTATCGCTCCGAAAGCGTTCTCAAAGACGGATTCGGCGCCATGGGCTTGATAGGTGAAGCCAATGACGAAAGGAACGACGAAAGTCGAAGCCATTGGGCCACTAGCGACACCACCAGAGTCAAAAGCCATAGCGGTATAAATCTTTGGAACAAGGAACGACAATCCTAAAGCGATGATATAGCCAGGTATCATGTAATAGAGAATGCTGAATCCGTAATAAGCGCGTATGATTGCCAAAGCGACGCCTCCACCAACCGAAAGGGCCATAACAAGACCGACGGTCAATGATTTGATAGTTCCTTCGGAAACGATCTCAACTTGGCGGATAAGGACGTGGACAGCTGGCTCAGCGATAACACCAAACAAGCCAAACGCGCCACCAATCAAGATAGCGATGCCTAATGTGCCATCGGATGCGCCTAGGCCTTTGCCAACCTCTTGGGCAACCGGAAGGAAGCCAATATTGACGGCCGAGAGGAAAACAACCAAGCCGATATAGGCGTAGAGCATGTTGATGAGAATCTTGATGATCCTTCTTTTGCGGGATTTGATGAAAACCAAATCGTAGATCAAATAGAAGAGGGTTGTTGGAGCGATAGCGATTCCAACCATCCCTAGTTCACCCAAGAAATGGTTTCCTGCTGAAGCAAAGAAGGCAGGCCAGAAGCCCTCGAAAACCTCATAGGTGGTAAGAGGGTTGTCCGTCCAAACATACACCATCGAATCGACGTCGAGGAAAAGGGAAAGAATCATGACGGTGAGGATTGGGCCAACTGAGGCTAAGGCAGTTAAGCCGAAAGAGTCCTCAGCGCTTCTGCCTCCACTTGCGGTCGAAGCGGCCAAACCAGCGCCGAAAGCAAGGATAAACGGAACGGTGACAGGTCCAGTCGTAACACCACCTGAATCGAAACAAATAGGAAGGAATTTCGGGTTAGCGATTCCAGCGAACATGAACACCAAGCCATAGAAGCAGATGAACATGATGTTGAGATTCTTGTTGAAGATGATTCTAAGGACGCCAAAGACAACGAATAGTCCTACGCCGATGCCAATAATCGCGATGAGAAGTATCTCGTCAACGCCAATCTGGGCGGCTGTGACCTTGAGGTCAGGTTCGGCAATGGTCACAAGGACGCCAATGATGAAAGTCATGGCCACGACGAAGAAGATCTTCCTCTTTTTGAAGAGGGATTCGCCGATGATTTTGCCGATTGCGGACATCGAGGACTCGGCGCCTATGTTGAAGAGAGCAAGGCCGGCGACAATCAAAACCGAGCAAATCAAAAAGGCAACGTAGGCAGGCAGATTGAAGTGTTCAATGACCCCTGTGAAAAAGAGGATTGAGACGACGGCAACGATTGGAAGAACGCTCACAAAAGACTCGCGCAGTTTCAAAAGGAAAGCTGAGCGGAAGAATGTCTTACTTGCGGCGTTTGCTTCCATCTTTCGTTCCTTTTGCCCCTTTCGCTTTCTTTGCTTCTGCTAAAGCTCGTCTATCGGCGTGAGATAGCCAAAAAAGCTTTTTGAAGCAGTCAGGCATCTCCGCTTTGATTTTGTATTCTTTGCCAGTTAATGGGTTTGTGAAGTCGAGCTCATAAGCATGGAGACCAAGTCTCTTGAGCGGGTTAGATGGCTCGCCATAACGGTCATCGCCAACGATGTAATGGCCGATGTTTCCAAGCATGACGCGGATCTGGTTCTTACGTCCTGTATCGATGTTGACGTCAAGAAGGGCGTATCCTCCTTTGACTGCCATTTTCTTATAGTGGGTGATGGCGAGTTTGCTGTTCTTTTTGCTCTTTGTGACTCTGACTTGGAAGGTCGTCTCGTCTAACCAAAGATAATTCTTGAGGGTTTGTTCTTCAGGGATGTCTTCACCCTCAACGATAGCGTAATAGCCACGTTTAGTGACGATTTCCTGCCAGTGGTTTTGAAGGGCTTCCCTTGTTTCGAAGTTTTTCGCGAAGATCAAAACGCCTGAAGTGTCTTCATCGATTCTATGGACAACGAAGATGCGGGCTTTCTTGTTTGTTTGGGTAAGCCAGTCGGTGACCAAGCGATAAGCGGTCTTGCCTTTTTCTCTATCGCTAGCGACAGAAAGGAGGCCAGATGGCTTATCGATAGCTATGATGTCTTCGTCTTCGTAGATGATTGGAAGGTCTTTTCTTTCCCTCTTTTTGATTGGGGTCCAGCTGACTGTGACTTCGTCTTCTGGATAAAGCTTATAGAACCACTCATTAACAGGAGCGCCTCCAACGGCGACCTGGTGGTTGGAGATCATGTGGCGGATATTGTGCTGAGACTGCTTCGCCATCTTCTCACGGAGGAACGTCAAAAGATCGGTTTCGTGGTAAACCAAATAGGTTTTTGTCTTATTTGGGTCAATGAAACCTTTGCGAGGTTGATTTCTTTTAACGTCGTTTTTGTTCATAAAAGTATCATATCAAAATCAAATTTTGATATATACCCATTCGGCGATTTTTTGTTCAAAAAAGCAAAGCAGCTATGAGCTACTTTGAAGCGTCGTGCTTAAGTAAATCTTCGTAGAGGTCGGTGCGACGGTCGCGATAAACTCCCCATCCGAAGCGTTCTTTGGCGATTTCAGAAAGATCGAATTCCGCAAAGCGGATACCCTCTTCTTCGCGGTTCATCTCTTCGACAAAGTCACCATGTTGATCAGCGATGAAAGAGGAGCCGTAGAATTTCATGCTCGATTTTCCAAGTGACTCAACTCCTACTCTATTGGCCGCTAAGACAGGCATGATGTTTGCGGCTGCGTGTCCTTTCATGACGTTCTGCCAATGGCTCTTGCTGTCTTTTGGAAGAACTGGTTCAGAACCAATCGCGGTTGGGAAAAGAAGGATTTCCGCGCCTTTGAGAGCGAGGATTCTCGCGGTCTCTGGGAACCATTGATCCCAGCAAATGCCAACACCGATGTTGCCGGCTTTGGTCTTAAAGACTTTGAATCCAGTGTCACCTGGAGTGAAGTAGAACTTCTCTTCGTAACACTCGCCAGTTGGGATATGGCTCTTGCGGTACATATCGACGATGGAGCCATCCTTGTCGATCATGGCAAGGGAGTTGAAATAGCAATTGCCGGCTTTCTCGAAGAAAGAGATTGGGAGAACGATTTTGTGTTCCTTGGCCATCTTTTGGAAGTGCCTCAGAGTCTTGGAATCTTTAGCCTCTTCCGCTTTCGAGAAGAAGTCATAATTTTCGATTTGGCAGAAATATAACCCTTCAAAGAGTTCAGGAAGCAAAAGCAAATCCACACCATTTTTGCTGGCGGTTTTTATATATTCATCGGCTTTTGCTAAGCATTTCTCATAGTCATCAGGCATTGAGAATTGAGCGATGGCAACTTTGATTTTCATTTGTTCTCCTCCTTGGTTGGGACTTGCATGGTGATGCAATGGATATTTCCTCCTCCATAAAGAATCTCAAGCGTGTTGACTTGGTGGATCTCTTTATCCGGATAGAGTTTCTTCATGGTTTTATAAGCCGCTTCATCTTCTTTGACGCCAAAGGCTGGAAGGACAACGAAATCCTTGCCTTGGTAATAGTTGACATATGAGGCTGCTAAACGGCGACCAGCGACCCTCTTATCAAGCGTGTCGTTATTGGTGACGAGGGACTTGGCGTCCTCTTTGCTAAGGTAGAGAGGCGAAGGCAGTTTCATCTTATGGATGACAAACGGCCTCCCCTTCGCATCGGTTTGTTTTCTTAAGGCGCGATAGGCTTTCTGGCAATAGTCGTACTGAGGATCGTTTTTGTCAGTCGTCCAAGCAAGGAGGACTTCCCCTGGCCTAACGAAGGAAACCATGTTGTCGATATGCTCATTGGTCTCGTCTTCGTATATTCCGTGCGGAATCCAGACAATCTTTTCGACGCCTAAATATTCGCGAAGAACTTCTTCGATCTCTGTCTTGGTCAGACATGGATTGCGGCCTGGTGAGAGGAGGCAGGCTTCTGTGGTTATGAGGGTGCCTTCTCCATCGACGGCGATCGAACCGCCTTCAAGAACGAACTTAGGATGGACGTAGGACATGAGACCCATCTTCTTGGAAATGACGGACCTGAGTTTATCATCGTCTTTGTAGTTCTTATAAAGGCCATCGTAATCCCCTCCCCAAGCATTGAAGCGGAAATCAACGGTCCTGAGGTCTTTGCCATTGCTCACAAACAAAGGCATGTTGTCACGAGCCCATGCGTCGTTATAGCGGACGGAGATGGTCTCGACGTTAGGGATTCTTTCATAGATAGGCGCAAGATCTTTGTAGTGTCTCGGATGGATGCCCACAACGACTTTCTCGTGTTTGGCGATGGCGGAGATGACTTCTTTGTAGGCGAACTGAGCGGGTTTGGCCTTCTTTCTCCATGTGTCTAAACGGAATGGCAAAAGAACAAGGGTCTCTTGATGCTTCTCCCCTTCAAAAGGAACATGGTAACCATCATTGAGAGGCGTCGTCTTTTTGGTGCGGTTATAGTCGTTAAGCTTTCTCTCGTAGACGGAGAAACGCCTCCACTTCTCGGTGTCGATAACTTGGAAGCCATCTTTGTAGGAGCAAAGTAGGCGGATGCCTTCTTTCTTATGCTTCTCAAAGAACTGGACCCTCTTGATAAGGTCTTTGTTCCAAACCTCGCCAGGGACGATGAGTGGGATTCCTGGAGGGTACATCATGATCTGCTCTTTGGAGATCGTTCCATCAAGACGATCAATAGGCAAAACCTTTCCAGGAGCGTGGAAAGCGACACGAGGCCTCGCTAACATGAACGGGAAAGAGCTGTCGAAATGGTGGTCTTCGTAGACGATGTTTTTGTGATAGTGCTTAGATGAGATATCCTTCAAGGCCTCAACCAACCTATCGACATGTTTCCTTTTCGTTCCGATAGCGAAAACGCACATAATCTCGTAAGTCTCAGCAAGCTCTACTTGGACTTCGTATTTGTCGATGAGGAGGCGGTAGAGGTCAAAGCCATCAATATCAAGTTTGTCGATGGCGATAACGACTTTGCTGGAGTCGTAATCGTAAGCGCCGTTCTTCTTGAAATAGGCTTTGTCTTTGATTTCAAAGCCTTTGATTTGGTTTATCTTCTTGGCCGCGTAATCGATGAGTTTATAGGTATCCGCCATCGCGGTTTGGCCTTTTTTCGAAGTCATGAAAGCACGAGCGCCATCTAGAGACGCCATAAGCAAAGTCGATGGTGATGTGGTGTTAAGGATATTGAGCGATATTTGCACTTCTTCTGGTCTATAAAGGTGTTCATTCAGAAGAAGAACGGAGGACTGAGTCAAGGATCCTGCTGTCTTGTGGAAAGAGACGGAAGACATATCCGCACCAGCGTCCATCGCGGTCATAGGCTGGCCTTCAAGGCCATAGTAGAAATGAGCCCCGTGAGCCTCATCAACAAGGACAGCCATATGATGGGCGTGGGCATATTCGACCAGTTCTTTCAAATCGCCAACCGCGCCAAAATAGGTTGGGTTGATCACGAATATGGCTTTAGCGGATGTGTTTCTATTGATGGCCTTTTTCCAATCTTCCATTGTCGGCTGATTGGCAATCTCAAGGTCGTTGTCGATTTGGGGCATGACATAGACCGGAACAGCACCCGAGATCGTTAAGGCGTTGATAACGGATTTGTGGACGTTACGAGGAAGGATGATTTTCTCCCCTGCCTTGACCGCGGTCATGATCATAGTGATGATGCCGCTAGAAGTTCCATTGATCAAAAAGAAAGCGTCATCGGCATGGCAGGCTTCCGCCATAAGCTGTTCGGCTTCCATGATTACGCCATTAGGTTTGGCGAGGTTATCTAGACCGACAGGAGCATTGACGTCGCAAACGAAAACCTCATGTCCTAAGACCCTTGTCGCAGCATTGTCGATATTGCCCATATGGTGGCCAGGAACATCAAAAGGGGAAACGTCTTTTTTGATGTAGTTTTCTAGAGCCGTGATAAACGGGGTTTGTTTCTGACCCAATTTCATTGCGCATATATAATACGCATACGATTTCACATGTGAAAATGTTTTTTGTACCTTAAAGGAACAAAAAAATTACCGCTCAGATTCCATGCGGTTTTTGTTGAGGTTTTTTGAGTATTTTAAAACCAGCTTTTTATGGCCTTTGCAACACCTGAATCCCAGACGGCAGCCGTTACGTTCTTTGAGGCTTTTAAAAGAAGCTCGTCGCTATTGCCCATCGCATAGAAGGTTCCGACTTTCTCTAGAAGGGAGATATCTTGGAAGTTGTCACCAAAACCAACGGACTCTTCTTTCTTGAAGCCATAGTGCTCGAGAATCTTCTCGACTGGATTTCCTTTGTAATGCATGGCAGGAACCCAATCGAAAGCGTATTTGAAATATCTGAAGATGATGAGTTCAGGGAATTTCTCTTTGAAGAGTGGGTCTTTCTCTTCGCCAGCAAAGACGGTGATGCCCATGCTTGGCTTACCCGCATAATCCTCAATCGGAGGAACCTTCTCTACATAGTAGTTATAGTAATGACGCGCCTCTTCGGTAAGAGGAGAGAGAAGTTTTCTTTCCTTGTCGTAAGGAATCTCGCCACAGACGCCATGTTCCTTTAGGAATGCGACCGCTTCATAGGCAGTCTTTGGGTCCATATATTGTTCGAAGACGGTCTTGCCTTCGATAACTCCGATAGCGCCGCTGTTGCCAATGAAACCATCCCACTCAATTCCAAGATCGAGCGCGCCGAAATCCTTGATGGAGTCATAATTCCGTGCGGTGCATAAAAAGCATTTCACGCCCTTTTTCTTAAGTTCTTTAATTGCGTCTAAAGATTCTTCGTCCCACCTATGGTTCTTGTGGTCGTAAAGAGTCCAATCAATATCAAAAAAGGCGATTTTGAACATAGGAAAATGATATGGGCTTTTTGCTTAAGAAGCCACAATAATTGAGAGAAAGTTAACTTAGTTAAACTTGACGATTTTGTGACCGATATGGAGACCGGATCTGACAAGAATGGTTCCGATATGAAGAGGGAGGTTCATAAGCCAGATTAAGATGTGGCGTCTGACCTTTCTATACTGACGTTTATTTGTGGTCTTGCAGTGTCTATAGAAGTCCTGAAGAGCAATTTTGGACTCTTTGGTGCCGACATACTTGGCCCAAAGGACTGACAAGATCATATTCATGATCAAGTGATGGTAAACGGCTTTGTAGGTCGCTTTGTCTTTGATCGTATAGATATCGATGGCGTCGAAAATGAGTTTTCCATCAAGAAGGAAGTCTTTGTATTTCTTGACGAGGTTGGAAGTCTGCATGGACTGTCCTTCTCTGCCAGTGAGATATTGGTAAACACTCACAGGGACGTAACGGATCTCTTTGACATAGGCCATAGGGGCATAGATGAAATAGTTGTCTTCATAGGAGACGTGCCCTGGGCAATGGACTCCACTCTCTCTAAGAGTTGAGGTCCTATACATGGTGGTATGTAAGGTAAGGTTGCGGTCGTAGCGGAAAGTCTTGATACAAGACCATGGTCCGCCTTTGGCGGAATCATAATCTTTGCCTTTGAAAAGGTAATTGAAGTTGATGGTGGCGTCTTTGTTGTCTCTGCCATGCCAGTAGGTGTAGTCAGTGAAATAAAGGTCGGCTTTGCAGTTCTGCTCTTTGACGTCTTTGAGAAGGGCGGCAAAACCATCATGATCAAACCAATCGTCGCTATCAAGGACGCGGAAATAGATACCAGTGGCAAGCTTTAAGCCATGGTTGATGCCTTCGCCATGTCCGCCGTTTGGCTGGTGGACGGCTTTAATGAATGGGTGCTCAGCCGCATACTTATCGGCGATCTCACCGGTTTTGTCTTTGGAGCCATCGTCGATGATGATGACTTCAACGTCTTCTCCGAATGGGATGAGGGAGTCAACGGCGTAGTGCAAGTATTCCTCGCTGTTATAGGCAGGGATACACACTGTTATTAATTTCTGTTTTGTATTCATAATGTGGTCTTCTAGTTCTCGCTTTTAGCAAGCCTAGTAATTATACACATTTAAAAGTACCTTAAAAGGTAAAGAAAGAAAACTGTAGATACTGTCTAATTTTCTTCTGGGTTTTTTACTGCGTTTTTCAAAGCTTCGTCGCGGGCTTTTTTCCTTTGCTTTTTGACTTTGCCTTGATGGATGAGTTCGCGGAGTCCTTTGAAGAACTTGCCATTGAACATGATAATGAGGCCACCAAGCTGTCCCCAACTGAGCATGCCACCTGAAGCGCGGGAAATGTTTCTAAGAGGGGTGTAGTACATACCCATCGTCATGGTTTCGGATAACGATCTCTTGCCAAAGGCAGGAAGGATTTTGATTGTGAAACGGATCGCCCACTCGAAGAAGCGACCGAACCAACCTTTTGAGTAGCGCATATCGTAAATGGTCGTTTCAGGCGTGACCATGATGCGATTTTTCTTAATGAAAACGACTGGGTCTTCAATCGTTCTGCCAAGAAGGGTTTCAAACTCTTCTTGCTCCAAACGCCTGACCTTGCCTTTGAAATAGGAAGGAAGCTTTTCTTTGTCGTATGGGGATTTAGCGCCCGTCCCTTCTTGATGAACCTTGCCAGAAAGAGGGAACGATACGCTTGAAGGGCCGACATAGATGTCATAGTCCCCCGCTTCTACTTCCCACTTATCCGTGGAAACGTTGAAATAACGGAAAGTGTATTCGTCGAATGGGATCTTAACCTCTTTCGTCTCGCCTGGCTCAAGTTCGACTTTCGCAAAACCTTTTAACTCGAAGGCAGGACGGAATATTTCGCTTTCTTTGAGTCCGACATACATCTCAGCAACTTCTTTGCCAGCGACGCTGCCAGTGTTCTTGATTTTGAAAGAGACTCCATTCTCATTGATCTTGAGGTCACTATATTCGAAAGTGGTATACGAAAGCCCAAAGCCGAATGGGAATCTTGGGGTGATGTCAGCGGTTGAGTAATAGCGGTAGCCGATGAATGGACCTTCACGATATTCAACAAGTCCGTTTTGCCATCCGAAAGTGTCGACGGTCGGGCAATCTTCGTACGTATATGGAAGAGTCTCTGATAGTTTTCCAGAAGGATTGACTTTACCAGAAAGAACTTCGACCATCGCTCTTGCTCCGGCTTCGCCGCCAAGGTATCCATGGACGAGGGCGTTCACGCTATCTAGGAAAGGAAGCTCAACAGGCGATCCTGCACTTAAAACGCAAACGATAGGCGTGCCAATCTGGCGCAAATTCTCCAGCAAATCCAACTGATTTTTTGGAATCGACATGGATTTTCTATCAAGACCTTCTGTCTCGCTATGTTCGTCCAAACCGAGGAAATAAAGGACAACATCTGCCTTTGAGGCAAGCGCGCAAGCCTTCTTTCTAAGGGCTCGGCTCTTTCTTCCGTATCTCTTGAAACCAGGTTCGTAACCGACGAAGTTGATTCCTGATCCTTCTTCTTTCACGACCTCAAGAGCCGACTCAACTCTGATCGGATTCACGATGCTTGAGCCTGCACCTTGGTAGCGAGGCTTGTCGGCGAAGTCACCAATAACAGCAACTTTCATCTCTGGCTTGAGAGGGAGAAGATCGCCTTCGTTTTTGAGAAGGACAATTGATTCTCTGGCTACTTTTAAAGCGGCCTCATGGTTGGCCTCTTTATCGACCTCCACTTTCTTCTCTTTGAGGTTCTTATTCGTATAAAGGGCAAGATCAATGATGCGGTCAATCGCCTCATCAACGTATTTCTCATCCAAGTTTCCATTTTTGACGGCACTAAAGACATCGTCATTGGTCTCTCCGCCGGTGGAAGGCATCTCGACTTCGTTGGTTGCTTTGAGTCCGAGTATGCGGTCGTTCTCTCCGCCCCAATCGGTAACGATCATTCCGTCGTATCCCCACTCTTTGCGGAGGATGTCGACAAGGAGGTGCTCGTTCTCGTTAGAATAGGTCCCATTCAACTTGTTGTAAGAAGACATGATGGTCTTGGCTTTGCCTTCTTTAATGGCAATTTCAAAACCAGTGAGATAAATCTCACGGAGCGTTCTTTCGTCGACGATGGAATCGGAGGCCATTCTCTTGATTTCTTGGTTATTACAGGCAAAGTGCTTTGGACAAGCGCTGATGCCATTTTCCTGGACACCCGCTATGTAATTAGCGGCCATCTTACCAGCAAGATATGGATCTTCAGCAAAGTATTCGAAGTTGCGTCCACAAAGAGGATTCCTCTTCATGTTAAGGGCCGGTCCAAGAAGAACGCTGACCTCGTTGGCGGCGGCTTCTTCACCGATGGTCTTGCCCATCAAATGAGCAAGTTCAACGTTCCAAGTGTTCGCGGTTGTCGCGCTTGATGGAAAACAAGTCGCAGGGATTGAGGGATTGAGGCCAAGGTTATCAGCTTCGCTGGCCTGTTTTCTTAAGCCGTTAGGGCCATCAGAGAAGAACATCGAAGGCAAATCAATACTTGGCAAATTCATGGTCTGCCAGAAGTCTTTGCCGCTTAATAAGGAAACTTTTTCCTCGAGCGTCAGTTTGGAGATTAAGTCTTTGTGTTTGAGGGCCATATCCCACTCCTCTAAAAGATTATTATTAGGCGATGCCTAAAGTTTTTAGTTTGTCGAACATCTCTTTGGCGGCGATGATGCAATCATCCATGTCGTAATACTTGTAGACCGCAAGCCTTCCAAGGAAGAAGGTCTTTGGTTCAAGCTTCTGAGAGAGTTCTTTATATGCAGCAGCTAAGTTGTTGTTCTTCTCATCGTTGATTGGGTAGCAAGGAATCTTTCCTTCTTCGAAAGTATCCGGATACTCGAAAGTCACAAGGGTCGAATGGTGGTTCTTGCAGAACGGATCAAAGGCTTTGTGCTCAGCGCAGCGAGTGTATGGCTGATCGTGAGTGGTGAAGTTGATGACTGGGTTGTTTTGGTAACGGTCCATCTGCATCCACTGGTTGTCGAAACGAAGGGACCTGTATTCGAGCTTTCCGAGTTTGAATGAGAAGTACTCGTCAAGACGTCCGGTGTAGATGACGTGGTCGGCCATCGCATCCCATTTTTCCTTGTCTTCGAAGTAGTCCACGCCGGTTTTGACGTTGATTTCTTTCAAAAGGTTTTGAACCCATTTGGAATAACCGCCGACAGGAAGGCCCTGCCAGGAGTCATTGAAGTAGTTGTTGTTATACTCGAATCTCAAAGGCAAACGTTTGATGATGCTCGCAGGAAGTTCTTTGCAATCTCTGCCCCACTGCTTCTCGGTATAGCCTTTGATGAGTTTCTCGTAGATCGTGCGACCAACGAGTTTGATGGCTTGCTCTTCGAGGTTCTTTGGTTCATCGATGTGTTCCTTCTCAACCTCTTCGGCGATTTTGGCTTTCGCTTCTTCCGCGGTGGTGACGCCCCAAAGCTCATGGAAGGTGTTCATGTTGAAAGGCATGTGGTAGAACTCGCCATGGCAGTTGGCGATAGGCGAGTTGATGAATGGATAAACCTCAACGTTCTTGTTGAACATATCCCAGGCGAATTTGTCCGAGGTATGGAAGATGTGCGGGCCATATGTGTGAACAATGATTCCGTCCTGGATGGCGGTTGAGATGTTACCGCCGACATCGTCACGTTTCTCTAAGACGAGAACCTTTTTCCCGGCGTTTTTAAGTAAGTTGGCGATGGTTGAGCCAGATAGGCCACTGCCAACAATCAAGTAATCGTAATGCATAAGCACTCCTATTTAAGTCCGCTATATTTTACCTTAAGAGTGGGCTAAAGTGCTACAATACCAAAGGTAAATCTATGACAAAAGACAAAATCATACATGAAGCCTTAGCAAAAGAAGGCGCAGACGCATGGGTCATCGTCGATTACGAAAACAGAAACAAGACCCTTGTCGAATTCCTTGGAAACAGGATGCTTACGAGGAAAATCTTTTTGGTTTTCCCACTTAACAAGAAACCTTTCATCATCTGCCATTCAATAGACACAGTTTTCCTTAGGGACGAAGAAATCACAAAAGAGTTCGACCTTAAGGTCTACCATACTTGGCAAGAGATGCTCGATATTGAGAAGAAGGAGTTCGCCGAATATAAGAAGGTCCTTATGGACATCTCCGAGTTCGGTCTTCTCCCAAGAATCTCTTTAGCCGACTATGGCTCAGTCGAATTCGTTAAGAGCCTTGGCATCGAAGTCGCTTCAAGCGGAAACCTCCTTCAGAGATTCAGCGCCCTATATAGCGAAAGAGCCTATGAGCTTCAGCTCCTTGCCAACAAGAAAACCCTCATGATCAAGGATGAGGCCTTTGCCAAAATCAAAGAGCTCATTCTCAAGAACGGCGAAACCAGCGAATACGAAATCCAGAAATACATCTGCGATAGATTCCACGAAGAAGGCATGGTCTATGATGACCCTGCCATCGTTGCGATTGGCAAGAACGCTTCAGACCCTCATTATGGCCCAAGTAAGGAAGTCTCCTCCCCTATCAAGAAAGGCGATTTGGTCCTTATCGATATGTGGGCAAAGATGGACGATCCTGAGGGCGTGTACGCAGACATCACCTGGATGGGCTATGTTGGCGAAAAAGTCCCTGAGATATACGCGAAGAGATTCGAGATCTTGAAGAAGGCTATTGAGGCTGATTTCGAGTTCCTCAAAAACGAGCTTCCTAAGAGAGCGGTTGCTGGTTACGAAGTCGATCAAATCTCAAGAGATTACATAAAAGGCGCTGGATTTGCTGAATATTTTGTGCACAGAACCGGCCATAACATCGCGGTTGATGTCTCTCCTCATGGCCCTGGTGTGAATATCGATAACTATGAGTCACATGACACACGAGAAATTATTGATGGGGTCACTTTCTCCCTTGAGCCAGGCATCTATGCACCTGACTTTGGAATGAGAAGCGAGACCAATGTCTACATTAAAGACAGACAGCCAATTTATGTCGCCGGTCACCAGGAAGAAATCATCCCGATTCTTAAATAAAAATCATTAAATCGAGCAACAAAAAAGAGGCGCGGAGTAAGGACGCCTCTTTCTTTTGGATGAACCGAGAAATTAGTATGGAACAGCGTGAAAGGAGTAGCCGCTGTTACTAGTTGATTGAGATGTTGTGAGCCAACTCTTTCTTCTCTTCTTCCTTAGGGAAGGTGAGGGAGAGAACACCGTTTTCGAATTTAGCGTTGATGCTCTTTTCGTCGGTCAGGCCGACATAGTAAGTCCTAGAAGCAGAACCGTAGGTTCTCTCATGGCAGACATATTTGCCTTTGGACTTTTCTTCCCTCTTGTCTTCGCGTTTGGCGGAGATGGTCAAGTATCCATCTTTGAGGGTGACGTTGATGTCTTCTTTCTTAACGCCAGGAAGCTCTACATCCATCATGTAATGGGTTTCGTCTTCTTTGACATCCGTCTTCATGGAGATGGTGTGATTTTCTCTTCTGCTAACTGGAGCGAAGAAATCGTAGAATGGATCAAATCCGTAGTTGACTAAATCAAATGTCATTGTAGTTACCTCCTTGGGATTCTTTAGCACTCATACTTCCTAAGTGCTAACTATATATTAGCTCTCTTTTTAGCACTGTCAATA
>JAILRR010000020.1 GCA_024698065.1 Bacilli bacterium | reverse complement strand
TGCTCTTCTTGCTGACGTTCTTGATCACCAAGAAGCTCTCTATGGATTCCGTACCGACGGATTCTCCATGGCCGTTTACGGTTCCATCATGATTGCCATGACTGGTATTGCCAATGGCATTATCAGCGCCCTTCTTGCCGGTGCTGGTTACAATCCTAGCCACATCGGTGGTCCTGAAATCGAGAACGCCACCATCTGGTCATTATTCGGCGGTGAAACCATCTGCTACCTCGCCATTGGTCTCATCTTCTTCTTCATGAACGTTGAGAAATTCTCTAACCTCGACCACAAAGCCATCGAAGAAGACCAGAAAGCCATCGCTCTTGCCGCTGGCATCGAGTATGTCTCCGCTGCTGATAGATTAGCCGCTGAGCAAGCTCAGGCCGAAGCAGAAGCCGAGGAATACAGAAAGATCGAATTCAAAGCCTACTGCGAAAAGAAGGGCCTTGATTACGAGAAAGAAGAAACTGCTTTCGAAACCGATCGTGCTGAAAAGAAAGCTGCTGCCGACATGAAAGCTTCCCAGAAAGAAGCCACCAAGAAGGCTAAGCTCGCTGCTAAAGAGGCCGCTATGACCGAAGAGCAGAAAGCCGCTCGTGCCGTTAAAGAGGCTAAGAAGGCTGAAGAAGATGCTAAGCTCGCTGCTGAATACGAAAATATCCGCGCTGCTGCCAAAGCTTCCCCTCTCCACATCTAAGAATAAAATTCTTAAAATTAAATCCCGCCAAGCGTTTGGTGGGATTTTTTGTTTGCATATCTTTATAATGTAGCCATGAAAAAAGTTAACGGTGGAACATTTGACGAAGAAAGAGCCTTCTACGGCTTAAAAGGGGTCGAGGTAGAGAATATCTCAATCGATGGTCCAAAAGACGGTGAGAGTGCCTTTAAGGAGTGTTCTGACGTATTCGCGAAGGATTCTTATTTCAATCTCCGTTATCCTTTTTGGCATGACCATGGTTTGACTCTCAAAAACATTGAGATGACCGATAAGTGTAGAGCGGCTATCTGGTACAGCGACAACATCGAGATCAAAGACTCAAAAATGCATGGCATCAAAGCCCTCCGTGAATGCCGAAACATCAAGATGGAGAACGTTGATGTCCTTTCCCCTGAATTTGGTTGGTCGGTCGATAATGTCACCCTCAATAATGTCACCATCGAATGCGAATACCTTTTCCTTCGTGCCAGCAATCTCAAAGCCAAAGAACTCAAGATGAAGGGGAAGTACTCCTTCCAATATCTTGAGAATGCTGAGTTCGTTAACTGCGATTTCCGGACGAAGGACGCTTTCTGGCATAGCAAAAACGTCACGGTTAGGGATTCGTATGTCGGAGGCGAGTATCTTGCCTGGTATAGCGAGAACCTCACTTTGATTAACTGCACAATCGAAGGAACCCAGCCTCTTTGCTACTGCAAGAACCTGAGGCTCATCAACTGCAAGATGGTTGGTTGCGACCTCTCATTCGAAAGAAGCGAAGTGGAAGCGAGCATCATCGGAAACGTTGATTCGATAAAAAATCCCCTAAGGAACAGCCACATCGTTGTGGGTTCGGTAGGGGAGATAATCCACGATATAGAAGAACCTCTAGGCGAGATAGAGATAAAGAATTAGCTAAGGCCGTCAATCACGGCCTTTTTATCTGTCATATATCGACTCACGAGATTGCCTTCATCGGAAGCGCTCGTGACACTGTCGGTCAATGTCCCAAGGAAGGAAACGTAATTCGAATAGGTAAGAACCCCGTCATTAGCGGCCTCTTTGACTTTGTTCTTATAACTCGTTTGCATCGTCTTTTGATTTGTATCACCGCTCTCGTAATAAGAGAGGTTTTGGTTTGTCAAAATGGTGGCTTTGAAAAGACTAATCGTGTTGGTGGAGTGAGAGGTTTTCGAAGTGAAAGGCCCATCTTTGGCGATGTGGTTATAGACGCTTGTTTCTTTGGCCAGCCCAAGAGAATAGTCATAGTCATACGGAATGAAGACGGCTTTGCCATCACTCTCACGGAAATAGATGTAGTAGTTGTTGCTGTTGTTCCTGAAATCGTCATAGTTCCCTAGGACATATGAGATCGCACAGTAATTGAGCCACTCGGTAAGGTCGATCTTTGATTCGAGAAGTGAAAGAGGTGCGCCTTTTTCAGCACAGGAATAACAAGCGTTGATGAGGTCGGCCATCTGAGTGAAGTCACTATTTTCGCCTCCGCTGTCATTGGTTTTGAGGGAATAGACTGGGTGATATTCACCATAATTGTCCTCGACGCCGATTTTGCCATTGGCAATCCTTGTTCCGTTAGCGTAGCCATCTTCATCATAAGAAATCGAGACGGCCCCATCTCTAGCGAAATCGGCATATTTGACATTCGTATTGCCACCAAAACCTCCCGTAGCGGAAGGTCCGATTACCTGGGTGCACTTGTATAGGTCCCCATCTTTCTCATTGAAGACGCGTTTGAGGAATCTCTTGTCGACGCATTCGACGGCTTCGTATTTGAAAGACTGTGACATCTTCTCGCTTTGAATGGTGAGGTTGACCCATCTTGCATATGGGGCAGGGACGTCATATTCCCTGAAAATGTCATAAGAATAGATTTCCTGGCTGTATGTTTTCCCGTTTGTGGCAGGGTCGTTCCTTGGGAGGTATTTGAAATCGATCTTCTCCATTCCAAAGAATCTTCTATCTTTCCTTACGTCCCTGGCGTTAGAGGAAGACCAAGTATGTTTGTATTTGCTGAACTGACTTAGGTTATAAAGCTCATCATCGAAAGTGGCTTTGAAGGACACTTTGAGATGGCAGGAATTCGTGATGTTGCCTTTTGAGTCGGCAATTTGCCTACGGGAGGTCGCGCCTTTCATCCTGATGCCGACATCGTTATATGTGTAGGTGTTTTCACCGATCGTGGCAATGAAAATACCAGGGAAATAGACGTCATCGTATTTGTGGTTATATGTATCAGTGTCTCCGCCATACCTAGATAGGTCATAAAGGGCCTCATTACTTAGGCGGATGGTGATGTTAACTGATTCTAAGGATTTGAAGAAAGCGTCTTGTTTCCCTTTAGCGGTTACGTCGGTCAATGAGGAAGATGGCTCACTTAAAGAAGGGGAAACGCTCGACGATTCTTCTAAAGAAGATGGAGATGTTTCGGTTGTTTTGCTCTCGCTTGTCTTCAATCTCTCCGGTCCCTTTGTGCAGCTAAAAAGAAGAGCAGAGGAGAAGGAAAGGATAAGGGCTATTTTGTTTTTCATACATTTTATAAAGAAAAACACAGCACCATTTTTTGGAAGCAAATAAAAAAGCGAGTATATATACTCGCTTTATTTTTGGACAATTTATCTATTTTTCAAGAGCGGCTGTTTTAGCGGCAGCTTCGCGGAACTTCTCAAGGCCATCTTTGGTAAGAGGGTTGTTGATAAGCTTGCTTAAGACATTGAATGGGATTGTGGCGATATTGCAGCCAATCTCAGCGCAGTTCTGGACGTGTTCGACGCTTCTGATTGAGGCGGCGATGATCTTGGTGTCATAGCCATAGTTCCTCTTGATCTTCATGATGTCGGAGATGAGCTTCATGGAATCGAGGCCATTATCATCAAGCCTTCCAAGGAATGGGGAGATGTAGGTGGCTCCGCTTTCCATCGCAAGCAAAGCTTGGGAGGCGCTGAAGCAGAGGGTGACGTTCGTTGGGATGCCAAGGCGTTTGAATTCCTGGGCGGCTTTCAAACCGTTGTTGGTCATTGGGAGTTTGATAACGATGTGGCGAGGATCGATGGCAAAAAGCTCTTTGCCTTGCTCAATCATGCCTTCATATTCCTCAGAAGTGACTTCCGCGGAGATTGGGCCATCGATGAGCTTGGTGATTTTGGTGATGACTTCTTTCTGGGTTAAGCCTTCTTTGGCGATGAGGCTTGGGTTAGTGGTGCAACCTTTGACGTAGCCCCATTTGGCGGCTTCTTCGATTTCTTTGAGGTTGGCGGTGTCAATAAATAGGATCATTTTTCATATCTCCTTTCAATTTTGATTATCTCACTCTTTTTGGGAGAGTGTTTTCTTTTCTTAAAAATAGTCTTTAGGTTTGAACCCTTTGTCCTTTTGGCTGACTTAAAGGCTCTTTTGGAATGCGAGGAACTCCTTTTTTATGATCTCTTTGTCACCTTCAGAGAAACCAAAGTGAGTGCTTGTGTTAAGCGTGATGTTCTTCATGTCTTTGTGGGATTCGAAAGATATGACGTTCCTTTTGGCGAGGAGTTCATCTTCCGCGCTATGGAAGACGAGGCTTGGCTTCACTTTGATTTCGTTGAAGTAGGCTCTTTCCTTCCTCATGGCCTTGTATAAAGAGAACATATTTGGGAGCCAGGTGAGGTAGGCGAATGGGTTCTTGGTGAGCTCCATGTCCGTTGCGACGATGAGCCTTTTGGATTTCTCATCGATCTGGTCATCTCCATAAATGGCATCTCCGTATCTCTTAAAAGCGATAGGCTTGATGTTTCCGTATAGCGGTGGATTAAGAAGGAACAAAGACGCTTCGTTTGGATGTCTCTTGGCATATAGCAAAGCGAACAGTCCGCCCATTGAGTGGGTTACGAAAACAACTCTTTGGCCTTCGTTATGAAGGAACTCCGCTAAAGACATGACCTCATCTTCCCATTCTTGATATTTTGCATTTTTGAAGGCTTTGTAATCAGCGTCATGGCCTTTTAGTTCGAAGGTGTAATAGGAGAAGCGCTTGTCGATAAGAGGATATAAGAAAGAGAAGTGGCGGTAAGTGCCCATAATGCCGTGCACGAAAATGAGCGACACTTGGCTGTCATGGTTGATACGTGACTCTTTTATCATTGCTTTAATTATAACCTCCCTTCGAAAACAGGATATTCGAAAACGCTCAATATTTTTGAAAAATAATCGAGTTTTGTGTGTGATTTTTTGATTTTTAGAGAGCTAGGTCGCCCTTCTTGATCCAGCCGATTTTTCTGAAAAGAAGATCAAGGCCGAAGACCAAGACGATTGGGGCAATGACGCAGATGCCGATGACCTCAATGATGGCAATGGGGTCATAATTCATGACGTCAAAGGTATCAATGAGACCAACGAAACCAGAGGTTCCCATGCCGGCTCCAACGGAATCGGTGGCAAAACTAAACGCGTAGGCGAAAGGTCCGAGTATTGCCGAGGCGATGATGGTTGGAAGCCAAATGCGAGGATTCTTGATGATGTTCTTGAATTCAAGCATGCTGGTTCCTACACCGATGGCAAGGACGCTTCCCCACTTGTTATCGTGAGCGGCTTGGACAGCAAAGCCAACCATCTGGGTGCAGCATCCAATTAAAGCGGCGCCAGCGGCAACAGGCGATCCGCCGATGCTGATGGCCACACAAATGGCAACAGAGCTTATTGGAGCGGTCAAAGCCATGCCGACGAGGACCGAAATGACGACGCACATGAGAATAGGGAGGGCTTTGAATTGGGTTGAATCGAAACAAAGCTTGATGAGGTCACCAAGAAGGACGGTGACTTGATGGACCCAATACGATGCAAAGAAGCAGTAGATGAGAGAAAAGCCAAGGCCAACAAGAGGAATAAGGATAAGATCGACCGGAGTCTTTCTTCTCATGATTAGCTTGATGGCAAAATAGGCAACAATGGCAGAACAATAACAGGAAAGCGGATCACCGGTATAGGTCACCATCTTGTAATCGGTTAAAGCGAATCCGAAACCGAGGTTTCCAGCTGCGCCAGCAGCCATGATGGCAACGACGCTGACACCCTGACAACCAAGAGATAAAGCAACGCCTAAGCCGATGCCTGCGCCCATTAGACCTTTGATGATGTTAGCAAAGTCAGAGATGTTGCTGAATCCTGGGACAGGAATCTTCGCAAAAAGAGCGATGATCGTCCCGATGATGAGGGTTCCAAAGAGTCCTAAGGCCATGCCGTTGGTGCTCTTCATGAGGAAAGACTGGATCTTTTTCCAAACGCTTTCCTTTGGTTCGGTATTTTGAATGTTTTGAGTGGCTGTTTCTTCCATGGGCATAAATGTACCCCTTATCTTTCTAATAAGAAAGAAATAAATGTATGAAACCGCTTTTTCTATTTTGCATTTGTGACTTCATATCATATAATTTCTTCCGCGCCCAAGTGGCGGAATGGTAGACGCAAACGACTCAAAATCGTTCGGGTAATTCCATGGGGGTTCGAATCCCCCCTCGGGCACCAAATCACAGAAACGGAGATCGCATGTTCGGTCTCCTTTTTTGTTTAATTTCACCATTTGTGCAACCGTGTGGCACTTTTGTGGCAAGCAATACTCTAGGATATAGACGACCCCATTGGAGGAAGTTATCAGAAACCCTGACAAACCGATCCCAGAGTTGCTGTTTCCTTCTTTAAGCACTTTGTTTGAATGGGCTGAAAAACACCGATATAATGGGGTCAACAAAAGCGAAATAAACCACTGGGAAATTTTTATGAACTTCCAAGAGCTTATTAATACATACGCCATCCCTGCCTGCGTTGTTTCCGTTGAGAAACTTGGTGAGGACAAATATGGCGAAATCCGCATCATCGCCGGAAATCCTGGCTATCTAAGAGATAACCACCTTCCTGATGATGTCGTTTTCGGCGATTTGTATGACAAATACGCCCCAAACGATAAAAACTTTGAATTCTTCGCATTCAGATGCGCGGTTAAAAAGGAAAACCTCCACGCCTATGTCCACCCAGACAGGTGGGATATCTGGCTTGATTGCAACTGGATCCCTCTCTCAATGAACGATGGAAACATCTATTACATGGTTTACGCCATGGAGATGTCCTCGAAAATGGATGAGAGCAAACTAATCAACCGCGATGCCGACGTTACTAGCGACGTCCTTAAAACCTGCATCAAACTCCATAAGGGAGACGATTTAGAAAAGACGATGCGCGAAGTCATTGTTGATATCAAAGAACTCTGCGCTCCGAAATTCTGCCGTCTTCTTATCAGAGACAACAAAACCAAGGAATGCTCAATCATCTCCGAGTTAGGCCAAGACCAGAAATTTGAGTGTGAACTCATGGATGTCATGGAGTCAGATCTCTATAGCATCTCCGAGAAATGGATCAAGGATATCGCAGGAAGCAATTGTTTCATCGCCAAGAACGCCGATGACATGCTTACCCTCAAAGAACGCGATCCTGCTTGGTATAGGTCCCTCGTCAAATTTGGCGTCGAAAGCCTTATCCTCTTCCCAGTCGAATATGGAAGAGAAGTCATCGGCTTTATCTGGGTCACCAATTTCGATGCTGAAAAGACCGCCAAAATCAAAGACACTCTTGAGTTAATCTCTTACTTCATCGCCTCATACATCTATAGCAACCAGCTTCTTCAAAGGCTTGAGGTCATGTCGACCACTGACATGCTCACCGGCCTTCTTAACAGAGCCGCTATGGATAGGCGCATCGAAGAGCTTTCCTCCAAGAAGTCCGAGGCCCTCATGAGCATCGGCGTCTATTTCGCTGACGTCAATGGCCTTAAGGTAACCAATGATACATATGGGCATGAAGCAGGGGACAGGCTCCTTAACGATGCTGCCAACCTCTTAAGAGAAGTCTTCTGCGGATATGAGATCTACCGTGTTGGTGGAGATGAGTTCATGGTCATATGCCCGAATATGGATCAAAGAACCTTCGGCCTCAAACTCCAGCGCATCCGCGAACTTCAGAAGAAGAGAGGCAATATCATCCTCGCTATCGGTGGCAAATACTCAACCGATACGAACAACCTCCTCGACGATATGAAGGAAGCAGACAACAGAATGTATGAGAGCAAGAAGCTCTTCTACGAAAGCCAAGTTTCCAAAACCTTAAACTAAATCATTAAAAGAAAAGTTCTCCTTTCTTTCTAAGAAAAGACCCTAGCACCACCATTAGAGGGTCTTTTTTCTCGA
>JAILRR010000014.1 GCA_024698065.1 Bacilli bacterium | reverse complement strand
CGCTCTTGCCGCTTATAGCTACATGGCCCTTGTCCCTGTAATCTTCCCTCCAATCATCAAACTCTGCACCACCAAGAAAGAGAGAAGCATCAGGATGGAGACGCTTAAAGAAGTGACCAAGAGCGAGAAGATCCTCTTCCCAATCATTGTCACCCTCATCTGCTGCATCCTCGTCCCAAGCTGCACTCCACTTATCGGCTGCTTGATGTTTGGTAACCTCATCAAAGAAAGCGGTGTCGTTCCTAACCTTGTTCACACAGCTTCGAACGCCCTCCTTTATATCTGCACCATCCTCTTAGGATTATCCGTTGGCGCCACTGCCATCGGCACAACATTCCTCCAGCAAGAGACTCTCATGATCTTCGTCCTTGGCATCTTAGCCTTCATCATCGCAGCCATCTGCGGTCTCATGGGTGGAAAGCTGATGTGCCTTATCACCAGGGGCAAGGTCAACCCAATGATTGGTGCTGCTGGTGTCTCTGCCGTTCCAATGGCCGCTCGTGTCGTCCATAAGATCGGACAAGAGGAAGACCCAGACAACTACCTTCTCATGCACGCTATGGGACCTAACGTCTCTGGCGTTATCGGAAGTGCCATCGCCGCGGGCATCTTGCTCTCGATGATTGGCTAATCGTTTTAGAGGCAATTCGATATGAAAAACAAAACCGTAAGGGCAATGACCCTGGATGCGCTTTTTCTAGCGCTTCTCATTGTGTCTTCCTTCATCTCTATTGATGTCGGATATTGCAAATTCACTTTGCAGCTCCTTACGGTTTTTCTTATTGCCAATTTCCTCTCTCTTGCCGATGGCCTAATCATCATCGCCCTCTATATCGTGATGGGCCTTATCGGCATCCCGGTTTTCGCAGGTTTTGGTGGAGGAATTGCTTATGCGGCATCCCCTACTTTCGGATTCGTCTATGGTTTCTTCCTCGTAATCCTCCTAAATCACTTCTTTAGCGACGTTTTGCTTAAGGGAATGAGGAATGAGCTATGGAAGAGCTTAATCGGCTCTAGCGTGTCTCTTATCGCTTTATACGCGGTTGGTTTCGTCCATGGCTATTTGATACTCACTCTCGCCAAAGGGAAGAGCGATCTCACTCTTGGAGCGGCCTTCGGGCTATTTATCGCTCCATACATCCCATTTGACATCGCTAAATTCGTCATCGCTTCTTTCATCACTTCTAAATACGTGAACGTCCTTCTTCCTAGCAGAAGGATTCACTTCAACGAGATCGATTCCACGAACGTCTATCTCAAAGAGAATTACCGCTTATACAAGAACCTCTCCTTCGTAGACGCTTCATTCCAGAAGCAAGGCAAAGGAAGATTAGGAAGGAAATGGGAGGCTTCTAAAGACGAGGCTCTCATGTTTTCCCTTCTCATAAAAGACAAAAAGCTATTGCAAAACGCCCCTATCCTTTCTCTTGTCGCTGGTTCTGCAGTTTTCAAATATCTCTCGCAAATCGGCCTTAAAAACGTTTCCATCAAGTGGCCTAACGATATCTACGTCAATGGCAAAAAGATCTGTGGCATCCTCCTTGAATCCGTAAGCCATAAAAAGATTGACGCGGTCATCATCGGAATCGGCCTCAACGTCAATCAAGAGGCTTTCCCTGAAGGATTCTATAGAACCCCTACTTCCATTAGGTTAGAGACAGGTTCTACGATGGATTTAAGGGATATTAAAAAAGACCTTTATAGAATAATCAAAGAGGAGATCCTTTCTTTGAAAGAAGGACACTCAGATTACCTAAAGGTCATCAACGAGAACAATTACCTTAAAGATGAAAAATGCTTCTGCACCTATAAGGGCGAGAAGAAAGAAATCAAAGTGTTACGCATCGATGATGAAGGAGACTTAGTTGGCATCATCGATGGAGATGAGAAAAAGATCATCTCTGACGAGATAACCTTCGAATGAAAAAAGGCACCGGATTGACGGTGCCTTTTGTTTTATCTCTTTTGAATCTTGCCTTTGGAAGCGCCTTTTGAAGCATGGGTCAAGATTGAACGACCGGTGTTGGCCGCCATTTTCTTGGTGTACTCCTCGGCTTCGGCTTTGGTAGCGAATGTCTTAATGACTTTGTCAGATCCAGTCAAGAAGACCTGCCACTTATTGTCGCTTGCTCTCTTGGAAAGATGATAGGAAGCTCCGGCGGTTGGGCCCTTCTTCTCCTCTTTCTTTGGTTCAGCCTTTTTAGGAGCTGGTGTTGCTGGTTTTTTAGCCACAGCTGGCTTTGCTTTTGGTGCTGGTTTAGCCATATGTAGACTCCTTTTGTTATTTACATTCTAGTTATATTTTTTGCAGAAAAAAAGAAAAAAGCCTTAACGAGTAAGGCTATTCTTGATTAATGGTGGGTAGTAAGGGACTCGAACCCCTGACCTTCTGTACGTCAAACAGATGCTCTCCCAGCTGAGCTAACTACCCATTAACTCAATGCCCTCTATAGAGGCGCTTCGTTATTATAGTCAAGTGACTCGTCTACCACAAGAGAGAATTTCACAAATAATCAATTAGCGGCCGTGTCGCTTATTGCTTTCTTTGAGTTTAGGAAGGAGCGATGAGAAATCTTTGAAATCCTTCATCTTCCATGTCCAGTTCTCTCCATTGATGATCGATGGGGTGTTAAGCCTTGTTTCTGATCCTAAGCCAAGAACGTCCTGCATTGAGAGAATCGCGTATTTAGCAGGCAAAGCCAAAAGATATTCAATCACCTTTTCGCGGATGCTCTCCCCTTTATAGCCTTTGAGGGCGAGGAGCCATTTGGCTTTTTGCTCTTCGCTCATTTTCTCCACGAAGCTTTCGAATGGGTCATTATCGTGAGTGCCGATATAGGCAACCATATTCTCTTTCTTATCATCGAAATTGATGTCTTCGAAAGTGAACTCAAGAACGTTCATGCCCGGGAATCCGCAAGAATCTCGGAGGGTATAAACCTCTGGACGCATCTCACCAAGGTCCTCGGCAATAATCTCAGCATTTCTCACTTTCTTTTTTAGAGTAGCGAAGAATCTATATCCTGGCGCTTCAACCCATTCGCCCTCTTTGGCGGTTGGGCATGAGGAAGGAATCTTCCAATAGGTATCATAGGCCCTAAAGTGATCAAGCCTGATGATGTCATAGAGAGAAGAATTGCCTTTCAAGCGGTTGATCAAGAAGGAGAAACCGTTCTTTTCAAAGAGGTCCCAGTTGTAGATTGGGTTACCCCATCTTTGGCCATCCGCGCTGAAATAGTCCGGAGGTACGCCAGCGATGAAGGTTGGCTCTTTTGTGTGTTCATCAAGAAGGAAGGAATCCTGGTTGGCCCAGACATCGCAAGAATCAAAGCCAACATAGAAAGGAACGTCTCCGATGATGCGGATGCCGTTCTTGTTCGCGAATTTCTTGACGGCCATCCACTGCTCATAAAGCTTCATCTGAACCCAAATCTCGTATTCCCTTTCAGGAGTGAGTTCCAAGGTATCGTTATTGACGCTTTCTTGATCTTCGATTGGCCAAGTGTTCCAGGATGCCAAGGCGTTCTTACGCTTAAGCATCATGAAGAGGGACCACGACTTGACCCATTCGTTTTTCTTAAGGAATGAAAGGGTCTTTTTATGGTCTTTGTCTTTTGAATCGAGGAAGGTTTTGTAGAGGATTTCGTGTTTTTTGCAGGCGATTTTCTCGTAATCGATCTTTGAGGAAGGCTCAATTTTCTCTTTGCTTAAAGAAGCAATATCGAAATAGAGTTCATCAAGGGCGTAGCTTGAAAAAGGCTGATATGGCGAGTGGCCATAGCCCAAAGGATTGAGAGGGAGAATCTGCCAAAGCTTGAATCCGCCCTCCTTGAGGAGTTTGACGAATTCAAAAGCGTTCCGACCGAAATCACCGATTCCAAAGTCGGAAGGGAGAGCGCTCACGGGAAGAAGGATACCTGAAGAGCGCATAGTGATTTATTTTTCCTCTGCTTTTTCGATTTCGGAGAGGATTTGTCCGCAGTAAACACCCATGACACTGGCCATCATAAGGCCACGAGTCCAGCCAGAGGAATCACCAAGGCAGTACAAGTGCTTAACGTTCGTGGCAAGCTTTTCGTCCATCTTGATCTTGTTGCTATAGAACTTGATCTCCGGGGCGTAAAGCAAGGTCTCGCTTCCGGCAAACCCAGGAACGACATGATCAACGGCTTTGATGAAGTTGATGATGTCCGTCATGGTTCGATATGGGAGGGCGGCGGTGATATCACCCGCCACCGCATCCTTTAAGGTTGGAGTGAGGTTAGAGCGGAGAAGCTCTTTTGGCCAAGTGCGTTTGCCATCAAGGATGTCGCCAAAACGCTGGACGAGAATGTGTCCGGTGCCAAGCATGTTGGTGAGTTCGCCAAATCTCTCAGCGTACTGAATTGGCTGATCGAATGGCTCCATGAAGTTATGAGAGGCAAGAATCGAAACGTTTGTGTTATCGCTCTTTTTCTCTTTGAAAGAGTGGCCGTTGACGACGGCAAGGCCATCATCGTAGTTCTCTTGGGCGACGAATCCGCCAGGGTTCTGACAGAAAGTACGGACCTTGTCTTTGAATGGTCCTGGGTAACCGACGAGTTTGGCTTCATAGAGGGTTTTGTTAAGGGTTTCCATAACCTCGTTACGGACCTCAACGCGAACACCGACATCAACTGGGCCAGGTCTATGGGCGATGTCGTATTTGGCGCAGATCTTCTCAAGCCAATCGGCACCACGTCTACCAGCGGCGATGACAACGTCTTTCGACTCGACGAGTCTTTCTTCGTTTGTGTGGTATTTGCGGAGCTTAACGCCTTTGACTTCCCCTCCTTTGAGGATGAGGTCATAGCATTCGCTGTCGAAGATGATTTCGACGCCGTGCCCCTGAAGGTATTTTTCTAAAGCAAGATAAAGGTCGTGGGCTTTTTCGGTGCCAAGGTGACGGATTGGGCAATCGATAAGCTGAAGGCCCGCTTCGATAGCGTGTCTTCTGATCGTCTTGACCTCAGGGTTATTGATGTCATTTCCTTCGATATGCTTATCAGCGCCAAATTCGAGATAAATCTTGTCGGTGTAATCGATAAGGCTTTGGACTTTATCCGCACCAAGGAGGTCAGGAAGCTCTCCACCTACCGAATAGCTAAGCGAAAGCTTGCCATCGGAGAAGGCTCCAGCGCCGCTGAAACCGGTCGTGATAGCGCATGGATCGCATTTGATGCAATGGCCGACTTTGTCCTTTGGACAATGTCTGCATTCGACGGCATGGCCTTTTTCGACCATGAGTATTTTTTTCTTGGTTCCTCTCTTGAGGAGCTCGTAAGCAGTAAAGATGCCAGCAGGGCCGGCGCCAATGATAACTAAATCGTACATAAAATTATCCCTCGTGTACTCTACTCTCATTTATGGAAATGTCGAGCAATATTTTTTTAAAAATATAAGAAGCAAAAGAAAACGCCCGTAACAGGCGCTTTTTAGTTTTGGGTAAGAGCCTCCATCGAATGCTTTTGCTCGTACATTTCCTTATCGGCGGCATTGAGGAAGTCGGTGACGCTCATTCCTTTGCGGTATTTGGCAAGCCCAACCGAGAAAGAGAACTCAAAGCCTACATCCGTTTGGCTCACCTTGTTGATGACGTTCCTCGTGAACTCGTCGATTTCTTTCTTCGTCTGATGGGAGAAGATGACGCAGAATTCGTCCCCGCCTAAACGGTATGCGTCAGCATTGATTGTCTCGGCCTCGTAGTGAAGCGTCTTAGCGAAGAGAACAAGAGCCTTGTCTCCAGCATCATGCCCATAGGTGTCGTTGATCTTCTTGAAGTAATTGATATCGCAATACATCAAATACAAATGGAGATACTTTGTAGAGTTGTTCACCTTGTCCTTGATATCGACGTCGAAGGCGGAACGGTTCTTGATGCCAGTCAAGCCATCGAGGGTGATTTTGAAACGCAGAATGAAGAAGACGGCGAGAAGGACCATCATCGCGTATGGGAACCACCTATATTCCATCCCTTGGTTCGCTGCAAATCCAACTCCCATGAAGAAAAGAGGGAGAGCAAGAGAGATGCCAAATCCTCTGAAAAGAATCTTCTGCGAGCCCACTGCTTTTGAAGCGCTCACAAAAGCGAACACCCCAGTGAAGAGGAGATAAACCGCCATGACGACCGTGATGGCGATGCCAGAGATACCAAACTCAATCGAGAAGACATTAAGAGCGAACTTCTCATGGATCAAATCAAAAATATAGAAAGGGAAGGCGATGATCAAAGGAGTGGCAAAAAGCCAACGTCTAACCGCATTCTTGAAGAGTCCGACTTTGGCAAACTTATCGAAAGCGATGCCAATCGACCAGCCAGTCATTCCCTGTGAGGCGTAATAGAAAGCCATGAGGATGCTCGCCACAACCTTCTGATCATTGGCGACAAGAATCGTACCAGTGATCTCAATCGCAATCGTAAGGGATATGAAGAAAGGAATGGCAAGATATTTGAGGTTCTTTCTAAAAGAAAAAACCCAAATGTACATAAGGGCACTCAATAGGATGACGACGAGCGAGAACACACTTACCGAGAAATACGCTTCTAAAACCATTCCTAAAAACCTGAAACTCTAAAAGTTTAGGTGTTTTAACTTTTGTTTACAATATTCATTTTCAAAATCATTTTTTCTCAAAAAAGAAGAACAATGAAAAAGATTGCTATCTTCCTCTTTTGAGCTGTTTCGTCTAGATTATTAATAATGGGGATTTGCCAATGAAAAAGAAACTATTAACCAGCGCTTTATTTTTATTTGTTTTGTCCGTTACCGCCTGTAGCCCAAGCGGGAATGGCAGTCATGAGGTTCCACCTGAACTCGACACCAAAGGATTCAATGACATCAAAGTCGATTCTGAGATTCATACCGAGGCTCAAAAGGAGTTCTTAGAATATGATGATGGCCCATACGCCAAAATGCCTAAAACCCTTTTGCCAAATGGACAAAACCATTTATCTGATTCGCTTCCAGTGACCCTTACCTGGGATTACGAGCTCCCAGAAGGAAAAGAAGTCGCGAGATTCTCCATCATCTATGGTCAGGATGCCCAGTTGGCTGATGGTTACAAAGTTGATGGCGATGGCGAAGAAACCATCCAAATCCATAACGTTTTCTTAGGCACCAACTATTACCGTCTTCTCGCCTCTTACACCGATGGCGAAACAAATGAATCGCCAATCATGACCTTCAATGTCGATTCTTGCTACCCAAGAAACCTCACTATCGAAGGCATGACCAATT
>JAILRR010000003.1 GCA_024698065.1 Bacilli bacterium | reverse complement strand
CCTTCTTTTTGCAAAGTCGGTTCGAGAAGCTCTTTAACCTTGTCTAGTAATCCCATTTGCCCTCCTAAAATTAGAAAGAGTGGTCCTAATGGGCCACTCAATTCGATATGTATTGAGCTAGCGGAGCCGCTTCCGCGGGTCTTCCACCGCGAGTATTATGCACTAGTTCAAGCGTATACGCAAGCGCATAAAGAAAAAGCGGTGATTGGCACCGCTTATCTTTCGCTTACTCGGCTTCGCTTGGCATGAGGTGGCTTTCCCAACCGACAGGGAGCGTGAACTTAATGGAATCCCTCACCCTGAAAAGGAAGCTCATCTCATACGTTGAGGTATATTGATCGTTGGAATAGGAATGGATGAATGTCGCCTTTTTAAAGACGGAGTCCTCATAATTGAACTCAAATGAGTTCTTGGTGTCATCGTCTTCTTTGGTGGAAACCTCATCGACTGTGACCGTGAGTTGACCTTCTTTTTCTGAGAAGTACTTTGTCTCAGTTTCGAATTCCGTGAGACCGGCGCGGTACTTCTCAACCAAGGTTCCGACCGTGTTTGCGTCAGTGATGCTTTCCATCATCGAGACACCGCCTTCGATGGTGTTTGTATAAGCCCCATTGAAAAGAGCAGCGTGTTCTTTGTAATCGATGACGGTGATTTCGCCACTGAAGAAATCTTTAGCCTCGCAATAGAATAGTTTTCCATAAGTCTTGTCTTTGACGATGTAGACGTTTTCAGTTGCTTCTCCATCGCTCGTCACATAGACATGCATCTCCCCATCTTTGTTAGTCTGGTAGAGAGCTTCTCCGGTCTGGATTGTTTCTTCTTTCGTTTCGTTATCGACCTCGACTCCCTTGAAATAACAGGCTATCTCGTAGTTTTTGATATCCGCTCTCTTGTGAGAGATCTCAAGCTTTAAGTCGGTGATTGCGTCTAAGTCGGTAATCTCCTTTGGTCCGTTATCCCCACCGCAAGATGCAAGGACCGCAAGCGCGCTTAGACCGAGTAATATATTAGTTTTCTTCATTGCTGTTCCCCCTTACGGGGATAAGGATATGTTTTTTCGATGACAAAAGTCTAGGAATACTTGAAAAAAGCAAGGCCCCATCGAAAGAAAAAAAGCCAGCCTCAGCTGGCTTATATGAGCGTAAGAAGGTTAAGCGATTGGGTGATCGCCATCGTTGAGATAAAGGATTCCGAGGGTATTAGGACCGCAATGGCAGGAGATGGTCGCGCCGGCATAGGTCTCATAAACGTTCTTGAAGCCTTCTTTCTCAAGTCTCTCTTTTACCCAAGCGACGATCTTGTGGTCCTCTTCGCCATAGATGGTATGGGTGATGAAGACGATTTCCTTATCTGGGTTATTGAAGGTCTTGAGGGTCTCTTCGACATAATCTGGGCACCACTTCTTGACTGGGCCACGGAATTTCTTGCCGCTTTCCATCTTACCAGTATCAGGTTTCATCAAGATCTGTGGGCGGAGATGAAGGAGGTTAGCGCCGAATCTGGCCATTGCAGAGCATCTTCCTCCTTTGTAGAGGAAGTCGACGGTCTCGAAGCAGAAGGAAGTCTGGTTGTTTGGGATACGTTCCTCAACAAGTTTGACGATCTCTTCTGGGGATTTGCCCGCTTCGATGAGCTTAGCGGCATAGATGCATTCAAGAGCGACACCAGTAGAAAGAGAACGGCTATCGATGACATGGACTTTGCCACCAAAGGCCTCAGCAGCATTGACCGCATTGTTATAGGCACAGGAAATGCCAGAGCTAAGGCAGATATGGATTTCCTCGTCATAGTCTTTGAGAACGCTCTTGAAGAACTCGGTGTATTCCATCTCGTTGACGGCGCTAGTTCTGCCAAGCTTTCCGGTCTTCATCGTGTAATCGATGAGGTCTTTGCCGGTGATAATGCCATCAGGTTCGCTTCTTTCACCAAGGGTGACGGTGAAAGGGATGGTGATGATGTTATATTTCTTGAGAAGTTCTTGCGAGAGGTCGCAGGTCGTCTCGGTCGTGATTGCGATTTTCATTATTATTTGCTCCTAAAAGGTTCTAGTAAAGAATACTAGTTTATTCGAAGAATTGAAAGTTTTGGGATTATTTGAAAAGACCCATCAAAGCGGTGATGAGGAAATATAGACCAACCAAAACCGCGGCGATAAGGGCGTAAGCAAGAAGGTACCAGAAACCTTTTCCGATGAGGTCTTCTTTCTTCTTAGACCAGTTGCTGGATAAATAATAGGCACCGACGAAAATAAGAGGTTCGGCGACATAATTAAGCGTTCCGCCGACCATTGGGATTAGGCTGATCGCGCTTGGCAAAAGCCAAAGTCTGATTGTCGTACATAAGACGACGATCATGCTGTAAATGACGAGTTTTCCGTTTTTCATTTTTTGTTCTCCTTTATTTTTGGTATATCTTGCGTCCTTGGACATATTTGCTCACAAGGAAGCTTTCATTAGCGTTGTACATGAGTCTTTCGATTCTGTCTTCGATTGAGAAGGACATGCTCGAAGGGTCATTATGGAGGTCGTCGATGACAAGTATATCAGCGTCATACCCATCCATAAAAGAGCCAGCCTTACCAAAGTAAGACGCTCCCCCTAAGGTTCCGATATAGAGGGCTTCTTTGGCGGTAAGAGGCTTGTAGTTATTCTTCCCGCCATGATTGATGACTTTTGAGAGCTGGATGGCGAGCTTGAGATTGGCGAAAAGATTGAGGGTGCTTCCCCCTGCCACGTCTGAGCCAATGCCGACATGCATGCCCATATCAAGGTACTTTCTTACTGGCATGATGCCGCCCGTTGAGACGTTGGTGTTGCTTTCTGGGCAATGGACCATGTAGACGTCTTTCTGTTTGAGGGTTTTGAGTTCTTCATCGGTCACGTAGATGCAATGCGCCATGACGGAATGGTCAAGAAGACCCACTCTGTCGTAGGTGTCAGTGTATGATTTCGCATCAGGGCAAAGCTCTTTGACGAAGGCAATCTCATCTTTGTTCTCATCAAGATGCGATTGGGAGGCCACATCATATTCCTTACGGACTTCTCCTAGCATCTTCATCATCTCGTCGGTGCAACTCACCGTGAATCTTGGGGTGATGCAAGGTTTGACGTGCTTGAAGTCTTTGAGGCGTTTGATGAGCTCGATGTTGTCTTTCCTTGCTCCTTCGACGGTTTGGGAGATGTAGTCAGGGCAATTCCTATCCATATCCACGATGCCAACATAGGCGTCGATGCCTGCTTTCTCAAGGAGTTCACAAAGGATATAAGTTCCTTCAAGATGGATGGTCGCAAAGATGACCGCTTTGGTGGTGAAGCTCTTCTTTAAAGAGTCGACGAAGACCTGGTAGGCTTTTTTGGCGTGCTTCTCATCTTTGAAAGCTGCTTCTCTTGGGAAAGTGTATTTGTCGAGCCAATCAAGCAAAGTGACATCCATAAGGGTGCCTTTGTAGGAAAACTGAGAGGCATGGAGATGGAGATCCGCCAAACCTGGGATGATGAGCTTCCCTTTGTGGTCGATAAGTTTCTTCTTTTTTAGCTCTTTTGGGAGAGACTTGTATGTGGCGGCCACTTTGCCATCTTTGACATGAAGATAGCCATTATGGATGGTGACGAGTTCGTTAAGGCTTTTGTTATACGCGATATCACCTTTGATGATGTATTCCATATCTCTCCTTTCTAATTGAAAAAGCCCCATGAAAAGGGGCTCTTAGGTTATATGTTCTCGGATGATTCTAGAGACTTGTTCTTGGAAGAATTAACCCTAGATTGATTCATGTGAATACTCTATCACAGATTCTTCGCTAGATGTTACCGAAAGAGAACTTTCATTATTTGTGTAAGAGTAACGCCAATATTCCGATAGGGTGACATTTGAATCCTCATCGATCGAATAGGCTACGTCATCTGAATGGACCTTAGAGCTTAACTCTTTATCAGTGTAGGTTTCTTTTTCAGCCTCATATCCCTTCACCGAGGCCAACAAAACTGTAAAGTATTTGTGTTCCGGCACAAAAACGTCTGAATCAATATGGACCTTTGCTGTTTTGCTATACGTCCCAAACTTGCCAATGGTCCAATAGCACTCGCTTGGTTCGTCCTCGATGTCATAAACGACATTCCACTCAGTGGCATGGTAACCACCATACGAAACGAAGAACAAGTAATGATTGTCTAAGTAAGATGCGCTACCGTGGTCTTTGCAATAGAGCCCGAAATCAATTGTCAGGTCTACACCATCTGATAGAGAAAACTTATATCCTGAAGAAAGGCCTCTAATTGTAAATGGCATAGGTTCCGGTGTTGGAGGACACGAAGTCAAAAGAGGCAAAAAGCCTAATAAAAGCAATCTGGATTTTTTATTGATTTTCATATGTCTATCCTACCTCTATCTTAATTTCGAGATCATCGCCTTCGTCTAAATTTGTAAACGATCTGGATGGGTTGTATTGACAGAACACTATAAGATAAGGCACCCCTTTATCCAGATTTTTCCAAAGAGATGCATTGTAACCCAAACCACCATCATCATCGTATTCGCGAACACCATAATCGAACATGCTCTGAGCAGACCTTGGATCAATGACATAAAGATAGTTGTCAAAAACGCTTGTCAGACTGATTGTGTGATACCCGCTTTGACCTGGCGTGTAGGTTATCATGAGCGACTCATACTGAAGAGCCCAGCAGCCATAAACCCAGCTGCCACCGCTGAGATTCACTATGTCTTCATAGCATTCAATGTTTCCACTATAGTCAAACCTAAACCCAGGACTTGATGAAACAACTAATCTTATCTTATCGGAAGCGGATGGATCCCAAGAAGTTATTTTGATTTTATATGGCGTGTTAGCTTGGCAATATAATCCTATTAACGAATTGCGATCATAGCCGTCGTCATCGTCCTCACCAACCAGAGCACCAGACGCATCATCGTTTTTTGTCTCAAAAGCCGGAGACAACGTTGAGATGCCAGCGAGAAGAATCAATAAAAAACGAATCAGTATCATAAACGAATCACCTATCCTTTTTGTTTTTTTAACGTCACGATCCCATTGCAAACATCGAACCAAAAGGTCCCTTCGACATGAACCGAGATTTCATCGCTTGTGTAGATAATCTTTTGTGATTCTGCTTTTATCAAAGTAGAAGCAAAAACGATCCTGATAGGAGGTTCTTTAGAATCAAAAACATCCGGTCCAAGATATAATTCTGTTTCCTGAGAAAAATGGAAAGAACCCTGTTTATCGACCGTGTAAGAACAATCGCTATAAGAAGCATCAATTCGGTATAGACACGAATACTCGGCAACATTAAAGCCATAACCCAAAAGAAAAACGTATTCGAGTTCCTGTGTTTTGGAAAGGAGGCTTTCACAATCTGAATTGTAAAGACCGAATTCAGTATTTAGCTTAATCCCTTCGGATAAATGGAAAGCCACTTCATTATCAAAATCATCAAATTTTTTGAAATGGCAAAAAGGGCCAGTGGGCCTGTATGTGTCAATAGCAAAGCAGCCGCCTAAAAAAGGCAACACAGACAATAGAATCAGCTTTCTTTTCTTTTTCATAGTCTCCCCCTTTCAAAAAGACAATGGAAAAGCGACTACCGATATTATGATACTGATACTAGCTAAAATGGAATACCTTAGGTTAAAAATGTAAAGCTATATTCTCTGTCCGAATTCGTATGCGCCTTTGAGCCGTTCTTCGGTGATATCCCCTACATCATTGAGGGCAAGGCCATCATAGGATCCTTTATATTCGACCCCGTCGAAGCATTCAACCCAGCCTTCGATTGCTTTAGTTGGCTTTTCGGTAGCCTTTGGATTGTCGTCAGCGCATGTAAACAACGCATAAACTTCCTTGAACTTCCTGTCTTCCCTTGGGTAAAGAGGGTTCATTCTGTCGAGAAAAGTCTTAAGCTGACCGGAAATCGAATAATAATAAATAGGTGTAACGAAGATGAGGGTGTCCGCTCCATTAACGTCCTCAATCACATCTTTGACATCGTCATTAAGCACACACTTCCCAGTGTCTTGGCAAGTCATGCAGCCGATGCAGTATTTGAGGTTCATCTTCGAAATGTCGATGATTTTGACTTCGTGATGCTCTTTGAGACCCTTCACCATCTCGTCCATGAGGGTTTTGGAGGTGCTTTTGGCTCTTAATGATGAGGTGATGACCGTTACTTTTTTCATGTCTGTTCCCCTACTTAATTTTTTTAACCGAGTCGTTTGTATATATGAGGGTCGTATCCTCAACGACGGAGTTGACGATGAAGACATTTGAGCCGATGGTGACATTGTCTCCGATGACAGTGTCCCCTCCTAAAATCGAGGCACCACTATAAATGGTGACGTTGTCTTTGATGGTTGGATGACGTTTGGTCTCTCTTAAGGCTCTGCCTTCTCTAAGAGACAAAGCGCCTAAGGTCACACCATGGTAGATCTTGACACGTTTACCGATCTCAGCGGTCTCACCGACAACGATGCCAGTTCCATGGTCAATGAAGAAAGGAGAACCGATTTTCGCGCCAGGATGGATATCGATTCCGGTCTTTGAATGGACGGTTTCCGAGATGATGCGAGGGATATACGGGATATCAAGCTCATAGAGGGCGTGAGATATCCTGTAATAGACGATCGCTTTATAGCCTGGATAGGCATAGACGATTTCTAGGCGCGATTCACAAGCGGGGTCACTTTCATAGAAAAAGTCGAGGTCAGCGTATAATTCCTCTTCGATCGTTGGGATTTTCTTTAGGAAAGCCTCGCACTTCTTTTCGTCGTTAGAGATATATTCGAGGAAGGTGTTTTTGATGCGGGAAAGAAGGCTTTTCTTATGTTCTTCCACCCCTTCGTGAATCGTATCGAAAGCCCCAGGGAAAAGATATCTCTTCATGAGGTCGATGAATTTGGCGAGTTCCTCATAATGAGGCCTTCTCTCGTTTTTGAACACTCTAGATGATTCCATGGTATCTGTCTCCGTTATCCGGGAAGATGACGAGTATCTTCTTCCCTTTCGTTTTCTTATCTATCTCCAAGGCTCCTAAGAGGGCGGCTCCGCTAGAGATGCCAACGGAGATGCCTTTTTCCTTGAGGTCTTTGGCGAGGAGTATGGCTTTATCGCCATCGACATCGATGATTTCGTCGACGATGTCTTTATTAAGGGTCTTTGGGATGAAGTTTGCGCCTATGCCCTGAATCTTATGAGGGCCAGCTTGGCCTTTGGTAAGAAGAGGCGAGGCTTCTGGCTCAACGCCAATTATCTTGGTGCTGAATCCTTTTTCTTTGAAATATCCCCCAATGCCAGAGATGGTTCCGCCAGTGCCGATGCCCATGACGATGTAATCGAAATGGCCATATCTTTGAATCTCTGGAGCGGTCGTAAGGTAATGGGCTTTTGGATTCGAAAGGTTCTCGAATTGCGAGAGTTTTAAGAAATTTGGGCGGGTTTTGAGAAGGTTCTCGACTTCTTCCTCACATTGCTTCATCCCACCTTCGATCAAAAGGAGTTCGCCTCCGTTACGCTTGATCATCTCTCTTCTTTCGACCGACATCGAACTAGGCATGACGATCAAGGCTTTCAGGCCGATTTCCCTTGCAAGATAAGAAATTGAGATGCCCATGTTGCCTGAAGTGGCTTCAATGAAAACGGTATCTTCTTTGATGAGCCCTTCTTTCGCGGCATCGAGCATCATCTGAAGAGCTGGTCTATCTTTGATGGACCCGGTGAGGTTCTTATTCTCCACCTTAGCAAATATGTCGTTATTCTCCCCATAAGGGATCTTTTCGATGTTGTTTTTGTCAAGCCTCTCAAAGAGGCCCGAAATCTTCGCGATGCAATCCATGGGATTATTCTACTATGTTTCTTTTTGAGAGAAATCCAAAAGCGCATTATCAAAGTGCAAAAACGGGGAAATATTAGCCTTCTGGAAAGAGTTTGATAGCGAGACTACCAGGGAGATTAAAGCTCTAATGTCTCTTTCTTTGCGTCAGACTTGTATTTGACGTAAGCGACCCCGATGATGCCTAAAGAAAGCGGGCTTGCCCCGGCGCAAACATAGCATATGATGTAGCCAAAGAGTCTATTGCTCTCGTTTGCCTTCAAATATCCTTCATAGTCCAGATAAGTCTTCGAATCGGTTTTAAGAACGTAGGCGTAGTTCCAAGCGGTTTTGTCTTGATAGCTAAACGAAACATTCTCTTTTGTGCCGTCAACATAGAGGTATATTGTGTCGCCGACATGAAGTTCGTCTCTGAAGCTTTTATCGGTTTCTTTTAGTTCGATGCCACTGATGCGATACTCAACCGGATTGCCTTTGAGCCCGATTGCATAGTCATCCCTGACGCTTCTTGCATATTCGAATTCACCTGTTACGTAGACGAGTTCCTCTTTCTCCACCGGATTCTGCAATGAGGAGATAATGCCAGTGACGACAGCCATTAAAACGAGGCAGATCGTGGTTATGACGCCTGAAACCAAATTGATCTTGAACCTTCTTTTCGCGGAGCCTTTGACGTTTTTTGAAAGGAATAGGTATTTCTTACCTAGATATTCATCGTCTTGTTTTAGGTCGTTCTCATAGCGTTTATCGGTTATGAAAACGTTTATAAGCGCAGGCACCATGCCAACTAAGCACAGCAGAGAATGGCGAAAATCAGAAGGAATCTATTTGATTGCATGACGCCTAGCACTGCCAAAACGCCTGTAGCCGCAAGGAAGAGAACCGCTAGGGCAATGAAGAGGTACCGCGAATTCTTTTTTATCGAAGGAATCATGTTCCTGATTTCTTTGCCAATTTGGGAAAAGGAGGTTTTTTGAATGGAGCTTTCATCCTTGGAAACTTGCTCTTCTATAGAACTATTGTTTTCCATCCTCTTTTCGACCATTTCGATAAACTCTTTAACTTTCAAGGTTTTAGCCGAAATCGAGAAAGCAGAGCCATCTTTGCATGTGAAGATGTAACCTGAAAACATGGGGTTGATGAAGGCGATGTCCTTTATTTGGATTTCCTTGACCTTTATGAACCTCAAAAGGAAGATGGAACCCCCTTTGATGGCCTCGAATTGAAAGGTGAAGGAATAAAAGAACACCAAGCCGATAAAGGCGAAGAGATCGCCGACCATAAGACACGAGGGGGCGGCCGTTTTTAAAATGTCAATGAACGAAAGACCAACAAAAGCGACCCCGATCGTGATGAAAACGTGACCCACCACCATAGGCCAACGAGGGTTACCGGTAATGAGCTCGTATGAATTGTGTTTGAAGCGAATTCCGAAAACGGTTATGAAGAGATATATAACGACTATTAGAACAAGGGAAACAATTGAAGCAATAAGCATAACCATAAGGTTACACAAAAGCGTGATTTGTGACAATAGCCTTCCGATTTGCGTGGTTTTTTATATAAATGAAACTCAATGAAGGCAAATGTTTGCCATAAAGAAATAAGGAGAGCCGCTTGGCCCTCCTCGTTTCTAGGAAAGAGTATTTTGAGTAAATGTGACATGTTTAATCAGGGGGCCCTTTCATCTCCCTAAAGAAGAGGTAAGGGGGTTTCAGGAGGAATCTTTGACCTAGCCTACAAGGAGATGTGAAGGAGGTTTTTGATCCCAGGGAGGATGTCAGGGTCCCCTGCTCCGAAGAGCTGTTAGTGGTCTTTTTCTTGAAGGGCGATGATGGCTACTTGGGCTTCTTTCTTTGTGCTATAGATGCCCGATGGTTTACGGTACTTGAACTTGCAAGTGAAAGTCAAAAGAAGGTATTTGCCCTCCTTTTTGAAACCAAAGAACTTGATGGCCCTCACCGGTTTCATGTCCACGATGATCCAACCATTGAGAAGCACGAAGATAAAAAGGCTGAATGAGATGAGCAAAAGGAGGCTTGCAAGGGCGATAAAAGCGATGAGATATGGGGGCATCCCCTCACCCGTCGTAGTATCCAAAATCGTAATAAATGGCGATTTCACTTAGCAATACCTGGCCCTTTCAAGGAAAGTATAGAAAAAGGCTGCCACAGAAGTGCCACAGCCTTTGAACTTTGAATCGCTTAGATGTGCCGCCTATTCTTGCCGGTTTCCGCGTAGTACCTATCCTTGTCTTTGTACATCATCTCATCGGATTCTTTGAGAAGTTTCTCAATGTCTTTCTAGCCGTTAAGGTTAAGGCCATAGCCGATCGCGCAGGAATATTTTGTTTCCTTGACGTTCTTTTTGATTCTCTCAACGAGGCTTTTCACCTCTGCTTCACAGTTCTTTCTACAAAGGATGATGAATCCGTCTCCGCCTATGCGGTAGCCAGATTGCCTTCCTCTAAAGGACTTATTGAAGCAAAGCGCCAAAGCAAGCAGAGTCTCTCATCGCCAGCATTATGCCCTTCGTTGTCATTGATGGCTTTTAGGCCATTCATATCAATCGAGACGATTAAAACATATAGGCGAATGATCGTTCTTTTCCCAAAAAAAACAGTGGTCGCCAAAGAAATGGCAAAAGCCAATAAAATGAGAATCAATGCCCAATTCTGGAGAAGGTAGTCCTTAAACATTTTGTACAAATGTTATAGAACAGATTCCATAAAAAAGGTTTAAAACCGCTCACAAAAAGAAAAAAGAAAAGGGCCCTTTTTTGTTCTCGGGCCCCGAAAGAAAGGAAACAGAGATTTCGCCGTTGGGATAGTCCATTTTTGGATGAAAATGGCGAAATCCTAACATTATTAAAACAGAGTCCTGTCACAGAACTGCCACAAACTGAAAAAATTTTTTTAATCGTTAGGAACGATGACTGTATTCTTGCCGAATAAGCCGAAAGCAAAACCGAACTGAAAGAAGTTCACCCCATCGAATGGCTTGAAGGTTGTTCTTTCGATGAATTCGTCATATGAGATTTGCTCATAATAGCCATAAGGGTTATTGATATAGACGTTTTTCTCATCCATGCCGGTGACGATCGACCAATGAAGAGTCCATTCATCTTCTAGCTTTGCCGCCCACTCAACTGGAACCGGTTTGCCTTTTTGCAAAGAGGAGTTGATGGTCAAAAGAAGCTCATCGTTTTTGAAATATTCTTTGGAAACGTAATTCGCTCCGGAAATGGTTTCGTTGATTTCGTCTACGAACCCCGATGTGGTTTGGGTGGAAACGCCACCGCCATTCTTGTCAGAGAGTTCTTTCTCGGTGACCTTCTTGCCATAGAAATCGGAAAGCATCTCGATTATGGCATAGCCACAGGAAATGTCCTGTTTGATAAGAGGGACCCCATCGATTATCTTCGAAGTGATTTTCTTTTCTTCCAAAAGATAGGAATATTCGTTGTTTATGGAGGCGCTTCTAACGCCATAGATGGTAAAAGGGATCGCTAGAGCGAGGGCAAGAGCCCCAACAACTGAGGCGCTTACGATGATGGCTATCTTTTTTTGTTTCTTCATTCTTATTTGGCTATTCGCTTTTTCTATTTTAAAGGCGGTTATGGCGATGATGAAAGAAGGGTTTGATGGCGCTTATTTCTTTGTCGACTTTTTTGGTCCTTTGCTTGATTTGTAATAGTTTTCAACCAAAAACATTGCGAAGGAGGCGAGACATAACGAATGGAAAACATACAAGTTTGAAGACACTACCTTTTTCTCGTTGATTCCCTCTAGGTATCCATCGTATGTGAGATATGCCTTCGAATCAGTCTCTATGGCGCAGATCGTATCGTGTCTGGAACGTTTATCACTAGCATAGCGGTCGTTTTTGATGTTCCCTTCCGTGCGCAAGGTTACCTCATCTCCCGCTTTCAAATCGCTATAAACCGAAGGGTCGATGAAATTAAGCGTTTCCTCGGCAACGACATATCCAACTGGATCATCTTGCAAATAGACATAGAAAAGGACTTTGCCAGCGGTTTTCTCCGTGGACTCAACGGTTCCTTGAACGGTGACGAGATTGTCTTTGGAAACAGGTTCTGAAGGACGGGCAGAGATGATTGTATAGGTTATGGAAGCGGCCGTAATAGCCATCAAGACGTAGTAAAAGATCCTCCATCTTCTTATGCGTTTCAAAGCGAACGAATCATCAAAATCCTCTTCCTCAATGTCTGGATTCGCCTTTTTGATGGCGGCAAGCAAAAGATCGAGCTTCCCTGCGGTCTTTGAGATGGTGACCGTTTTTTCCTTAGTCGGAAGATAGACTCCGAGAACGGAATGGGAGATTCTTCTGATCTCGGCTATCTCCACTTCATCCTTGCCAGAGAAAGGTCGTTTGACAATCAATTTGTCTTTCTCTATGGCCTCGAATGTCATAGCTGAAGTAAAGAATCTGAAGAGGCCAAAGAAAGCGGTTAAACAACCCGTGGCGAAAAGAGGATTCCTCGCTTCGAAACAAAGGTCAAAAGATTCGAGAATTAGATGAGTGGCAAAGCAAAGAAGCGAGATGAGAGTCAAAACGCTGCCAAAAATAAAACTGAAACGTGGAGCGAGCGTCTTGACCCGATAAGAAACCTTATCTGGCCTCTTATAAAGCACTAGGAGCGTCAAATACGCGAGAGAAATAATCGAAATAAGAACGATGGATGCAATGAACATAACTCTCGAATTATAGCATTTCTCGTATGAATAAAGAAAAGGGCTATTTCTAGTGAAGTGCCCTTCTTTTTTTATTTGAGGTCGTAAATGACCTTGTCCACCATCTCTTTGATCTCGTCTGGATCCTCGCTATCAACCGCGTACATCATAGACCCACCAGGATAAGGGAGAGCCTCACCCATGCCATATTGAGAAATGGACTTGGTCTTCTTGATGAGGAAGCGGTTATCGTATATCCCACCGAAAACGATGCCGTCTTTATAGAGGACATATTCACCCATCATCTTGCGATAGGTGATACCTTCGACTTCGCGAAGAAGATCAAGGACATATAGAAGGAAATCGTTATCGGATGCCATCAGTTGCCATATAGGCATATTGTGCCTCTTCGGGAATCAGATGGCGCAGATTGCGGATCAGATAAGG
>JAILRR010000066.1 GCA_024698065.1 Bacilli bacterium | reverse complement strand
CGACCATCACGTAGTTCATAACGTTGTTAACCCCCAAATGGCCTTAAAGACATCTAGCTGCATGATCGACAAGGTGAGACAACCACCAAAGATGACAAGAACAACAACGGTCTCAAACAGATCCGCCCATCTGAAATGGAGTTTGCGATATCTCGTTCTCTTAGCGTTAGGATCATATCCCCTGCACTCCATCGCGTTAGCGAGTTCATCGCTTCTGATGAAGGAAGAGACAAAGAGAGGAATGATGAGTGAGACGACGGCCTTGATCTTCGTGCCAAGGTGTCCATTCTCGAAATCAACGCCACGCGAAGATTGGGCTTTCATGATTCTCTCAACGTCATCAAGGATGGTTGGGATGAAACGAAGCGCCAAAGAAATGATCATGGCGATGATATGGGATGGGAAACCGATAAGTTTGAGAGGGTAAAGGTACCATTCAAGCGCAGCGGTCAAATCAAGAGGCTTGGTCGAAGATGTGAGAACCATCGAAAGAACGATCATGAGGACAAGGCGAAGAAGGATGCGAGCCGCTTCAAGAATCGAGTCCCAATAGATAACGAAACCATTGATGTCAAAGGCCGGATAGTTCGTTGTCCTTGGAACGAGGATATAGATGACGAGGATGAAGATAACCATGATCCAAAGGGCCGCCAAAGACTTGAGGACCCTTAGGAAGGAAATATGACTTCTCCAAAGGAGAAAAACACCAAAGAGGAAGATGAGTCCCTGAATGGTGAAAGACATCACATAGGTAGGATATGGAAGGAAGATTCCCACCATCAAAATGATCATGGCGAAAAGCTTCGCCCTAGGATCCATCTTGTGGATGAAAGAGTTATATGGGACGTAGCGGCCAATCGTCAAACTAGCCATGTTTGCACCTCTTGGCGATTGCCTTTGCTAAGTCTTCCGTTGTCCTGATTTTGGACATGTCTAAATCAAATCCACGTTTCTTGAGCTTGAGAGCGAAATCAAAAATATGTGGGTTTTGCAGCGAATAATCAGATAAATCGCGACCAAATAAGTCAGATGGGGAGCATTGGGCCTCGACTTTTCCGCTTTCCATGACGATGACTTCGTCACAATATGAGGCAACCAAATCCATGTCATGGGTGACGAGAATAACGGTCGCTCCTTCTTCGTTGATTTTCTTGAAGAGGGCCATTGTGTCTTTGGCCGCAGCAGGATCAAGTCCGGCAGTTGGCTCATCGACAACGAGGATCTTTGGTTCCATGGCGAGAATACCCGCTATCGCGACTTTTCTCTTTTCGCCTCCGGAGAGTTCGAATGGAGAACGTTCATAGAACGATTTGCCTAAACCAACCTTCTCCAAGGCTTCGTGGGCTTTCTCAATTGCCTCAGACTCTTTCATGCCGACGTTCTTCGGCCCGAAAGCGACATCCCTCTCAACCGTCTCTTCAAAGAGCTGGTATTCAGGGAATTGGAAGACAAGGCCAACGTGCTTACGAAGTCCTTTGATGTCTTTGGTCCTTTCCTTTTTGACGCTGCTATTGATGAAACCATCAACGTCTATCGTTCCAGAAGTTGGGTGAACCAAAGAATTGATATGCTGAACGAGGGTGCTCTTACCACTGCCGGTCTTTCCGACAAGGGCGATGAACTTACCGCTCTCAAGATCGAGATTAATATCTTTTAACGCCTCGTATTCGAAAGGCGATTTTGGGGAATATGTGAAGAATACTTTCTTAAACTTTACTGGCATAAGTATTCCTCTAATTTCTCTAGGCTATCGATATTCTCTGGAACATCGACTCCTTCTTTCTTTAGGCTATCGATCAGTGACATTAAGAAAGGAGCATCCAAATGGATCTCTTTGAGTGTGTCAGCATGTTTAAAGACCTCTTGTGGTTTCCCTTCGAGGACGAGCTTGCCTTTGTTAAGGACGATGACATAGTCCGCACGAAGGGCTTCTTCGATATCGTGAGTGATCGAAATCACTGACAAATCTGGGTTTTCTTCCCTTAATCCAAAAGTGATATCAAGAATATCTTTCTTGCCGACAGGATCAAGCATTGAGGTCGCTTCATCATAAATGATGAGCTCTGGTTTCATAGCAAGAACACCAGCAATGGCAACCCTTTGCTTTTGTCCGCCAGAAAGGTTTTCTGGTGCGTGGTCCAAGTATTTCTCCATCGAGACTTTGGTCGCATATTCGAGGATGATCGAATCCATCTTCTCGGATGGGACTTGTCTGTTTTCGAGTCCGAAAGCGATATCGTCCCTGACGGAAGAGCCAACGAATTGGTTATCTGGGTTTTGGAAGACAAGGCCCATTCTCCTTCTTAAGGAGGCGAGGTTACTCTTTTCAAGCTTCTCGCCAAAGAGGGTAACGGTTCCTTTTTTGTAAGAGCAAAGGCCAGCGATGATTTTCGCTAAAGTGCTTTTGCCTGAGCCGTTATGGCCAACGATGGCGACATAGCTGCCAGCAGGCACGGAAAAAGAAAGGTCATGGAGCGCTTCTGCACTCTCGCCTTGGTAAGTGTAAGAGAGGTTTTTGACTTCGAGGATATTCTTCATTTCTTTCTTTTTCTCACAATAATCTCATTCACGACCACTGTGGCTATGAAGAGAAGGAGAAGGACTCCGCCGATGATCCAAAAGACAAATGGTTCAACGCCTTTGGCATTTACGAGCGGAAGCAAAACGGCTGCGCTGATGAGCGCAAAAACTATCAACAAAACGAAAAAACGATAAGCGAAACTATCTTTTTTCATTTCTAGCGGCTTACTTTGACGGTTGGGCCTTCGAAAAGGCGAACCTTAACGCCAGCCATCTCAAGAAGCTTTTTAGAAGCTTGGTAGATGGTGTCGCTGCCATGCTTGTCATCAAGATAGACGATCTCTTTGATGCCAGACTGAATGCAGGCTTTGGCGCATTCGTTGCATGGGAACAAGGTGACATAGAGGGTGCAGCCATTTAGATGGGCTGAGTCCCTGGTATTGAGAATGGCATTGAGTTCAGCGTGGCAAACATAAAGATACTTGCTCTCTAAGCCTTCACCATGACCCCAAGGGATGCATTCATCATCAACCCCCACTGGCATGCCATTGTAACCAATGGACACAACTTTGTGGGCCTTATCGACGATGCAGGCTCCGACTTGAGTGGATGGATCTTTGCTTCTTAAAGCGCTAAGTTGGGCAATGCCCATGAAGTACTCGTCCCAGCTGATGTAGTCTGTGCGGTGTCTCTCTTCCATAACTAAACTCCTTAATTCGGTCACTTAATGATAGCCATAGAACTAAAAGAGTTCACGAAAAAAAGGTAAAGCTAAGAAAAAAGAGCCAAATGGCTCATCTTTCTTAGACCCTGCGAGTAAGGAGAAGTCTGTAACCGACGCCGTAGACGGTATCGATTCTGAATCCCTTTATCTTGCTGAGTTTCTTTTTGATAACACCGACGTGAACATCAATGGTTCTTGTATTCGCACTGCTTGTCTCGAATTTTTGGTCATCCCAGAGAAGCGATAATAACTCTTTCCTGGTAACAGCTGTTGGGTTGTGCTCGTAGAGGCAATAGAAGATTTTCCATTCGGCCTTCGTGAACGAGACGGTGCAACGATAACAAACCAAGGTTCTATTTTCAGTATCACATGTTACGACCGATCCATCGGCGCGTGTAATTGGAATTAGAGCCACTTAGTTAATCCTCCTAAACATGGGGCGGATAAATTATGCGTTTTAAAAAATTTTTTGCAAGGTAAAAGCAACATAATTGTAAAATATGAAAATTTTTGTCAAGAAAGCGAGACAATGACTATCACGCAAGAGACGATTAAGATGAACATTATGCCAAAGAAAAGCGCCCACCCAATGTGCGATTTTCTCTCTTTGGCTTCGTCATAGCCTTCCTCGACAGGCTCATAGGCCTCTGTCGGTTTCAGTTCATTTTTATCGGTATTGTTATTCATCTTTTTTGCTGTTCTCGAGGCGGAGATGAAGCTGTTTGTGATCAAAAACAAGCATCCAATAGACACAGATGGAACTGATCGTCACATTGACAGGAAGTCCCAAGAAAATCATTAAGAAGAAGTATTCAAATGATGGGCTGTATCCGTTTCCGAAAATGAAATAGAAAAAGAAGAAGGCAAGGCTCTTGAGGAGAGTCATCACAAGCGCCTCACATAGAAGCGAGATCAATGCGGTCTCATTTGGGGATGGGATGTCCGCATATTCAAGGACGTTCCTTTCAAATTTTTTGTTCGTCAAGGTGACGCTAACGCAACACGCGACGCCCACCAAAATCATGATACCGAGGATGATGAATTTGGTGATCAAAGCGGAGTCTCCCTTGAAGACCTGACCACCGATGAAATCAGTCAAGAAAAGGGTCGCAGCAAGACTAGCTAAAATGACTCCCATGGTGATGAACACGGCAAACGGAGGTTTCAAAGATGCGCGGAATTTGCGGGTGATTTTTTCAAAAATCCACGGCAAAACACCAAGAATTGCATAAACGATGGTGATGAAGAAGTTGTATGTTCCAGTTGGCGCAACCATGGCAGGGATAAAGTCGCCAAGTGCACCAACAACCGCTCCATAAAACGGGCCAAGAGCAAGCGAGGCAAACATGATGATCGACGGGGTGAGCGAGAAGCGAAGAAATGGTAATTCGCCCATTGGGATGAGCTTGAAAACCATCGTTGAGATGATTGAGAGGGCGGTCAACACAGCCGCGCTTGTAATGTTTCTGATAGTGAAGGTCTTTTTCATAAGTGTAATGTCTCAATAATGTATTCTCTTGCTAGCGAGGCAAAGGCCAAGCTTCCTGTGATGAGAATAATGTCATCTGGATATTTCGTGACGAAGTCGCTGATAGCGAGTTTGTAATCTGGGTTGTAGGTGTAATCCTCGGCATAGAGGAAATAGTCACTTTCATCCCTGGCCCTTTTGCTGTCGAAGGTAGTAAGGACAATCTCCGCGGCATCGCGGCCGATTCGCGGAAGCTCCACCGCAATATTCTTATCGCGGAAGCAAGCGAAGACGACGTGGATCGGTTTTTCTCCGCTTAATGGGAGTAGTGACTCAACTAATTCATTAACGGCCTGAGGGTTATGCGCCCCATCGATGAAGATGTTTCTATGCCTCTCGAATCTGCATGGAAGAGGAGGTGCCATAAGGCCTTTCCTGACAGCGTCTTCCGATACTGGGAAACGCTCACTAAGAATCTTGGTGGCTTCCACCACTATCGAGGCGTTCTTTAACTGATATTGGGCTGGGGTCAGAAGCTGGAGTTTCTGATATGGCCTATAGTCGAAATAGAAATATGGAGCTTGGTAATGGCTGTTATGGAAAGCATCGACTTGGAAAAAATCGCTATCTCTTCTTTCGGCGATTTCGCGAATGACTTTTATGGTCTCTTCTTCCATCTGACCAACGAGAACCGGGCAACGTTCTTTGATGATCCCCGCTTTGTTGCGAGCGATCTCTGAAGTCGTTCTTCCAAGGAAGCCTGTATGTTCTAGAGAAACGGTCGTAATGATGGAGAGAACAGGTTTCGCATCATAGATGTTTGTGCTGTCAGTCTCCCCTCCCATGCCACATTCGATGATGGCAAGGTCAGGTTTTTGCTCATTGAAGTAATCGAAGGCGATTGCGGTCTCTATTTCGAAACATGAGAGATTGAATTTGCGGTATTCCTTTTCTCTTGCCGAAAAGATGCGGGCGAAGTCGTCATCGCTGATGTCTTTGCCGTCGATACGAATCATCTCATTAGGCTTTTTGAGATACGGCTTGCTGAAGAGGGCGACTCTATAGCCGGCGGCTTTATATACCTCATAGAGGTAATTCGCAGTCGAACCTTTTCCATTTGATCCAGTTATATGGATAAAAGGGACATCGATTTTGATTTTCGTCGTTTTGACGAAACGATCCCAGTCCTCTCTTTCATAGCGGGACATCGTGAGATCGTTGTCTTTCAAGTATTGAAGCGTGTCTTGGTAATTCATCAGAAGTCCTCGTAATCCCTTGAGGAGCGGGCATGCCTGTCAAGTTCTCTTTCGAGGTCCTTCTCCTTTAATGAGTCTCTCTTGTCATGAAGTTGCTTACCTTTCGCTAAAGCGATTTCCATTTTGGCGTAGCCATGCGAAAGGAACACTTTCGTAGGAACACATGTATGTCCATTCTCAGCAATCTTTGCAGCGAGTTTCTTTATCTCTTGTCTTGTGAGCAAGAGTTTGCGGTCCCTAAGGTGATCAACATTAAAAATGTTGCCTTCCTTATATGGGGCAATATGCATATTGGTGACAAAAGCCTCTCCTTTTTTGACGTAGATGTAGGCGTCACTGATTGTCGCATTTTTGGCTCTAAGGCTTTTGATTTCGGTGCCAGTAAGAACGAGTCCGGCTGTCATGAAATCGCTTAAAAAATACTCAAAGTGAGCTCTGCGATTCTCAATTAAAACTCCTGACTCCTTCTTTCTACTCATAGTTCGTTCCTAAGTCAAAGGAATTATAGACTTTGATAGTCTATTTGGAAATGCAAAAGGAAGAGAGTTTATTTTCCTAACGGTTAACCGTTAAAGGACATAGAAGTAGATGGAGATGAACATGAGGGCGGTTCCAAGCAAACAGAAGCAATGGAAAACAAGGTGGAACCAGGCGTTCTTATGTCCTATTCCATATAGGACAGCGCCTAATGTGTAGGCCACTCCACCCATAAGAAGGAGGAAGAAACCAGGGAACCAACCGATAGCCTCTAGCAATGGCCAGAACGATATGACGATGATCCAACCCATGCAGATGTAATCGATCATGCAGAAGATTCTGAATTTCTTGAGATTCACGGAATTAAGGACAATGCCAAGGATGCCAAGGGCAACGCAACTTCCATAGATTATCCAAGCCCAAGGAACGCTTACGGACATGATGCTCACAAGGCAATATGGAGCGTACGTCCCAGTTATAAGGACGTAGATCATATTGTGATCCATAACCCTCAAAACACGTTTCCCATTGTTTCTTCCTAAAGCGTGATAGACGCAAGAAGTCGTATAGCAAAGAAGTAGAGACAAGATGAAGATTGAGCACGAAACAATTGCCCAAACGTTGCCACTATTGACCGCCTTAAGGATAAGGAAAGGGCCGAAAATCATCGTCAAAACCGTGCCCAATCCATGGGTGATGGAGTTTGAGAGATCCTGTGCGAGTGTGTATTTCGGTAGTTCGGTCTTAAGTGGACTCATGGCTACTATGATAGGCTAACTAGTTTCTTTGTCAAGTACATCTAGTTTCGTTTACTAGTTTAATATCGTTTGACATTTCTCTTTCAGGGCTTAAACTACGTTTGTCCTATTTATGATTACCTTATTAAGAAGATTATTCATAAAGAATTACCAAAACATAGAGGATGAGACTGTCCGCAAAGACCACGGTGTCTTAGCGGCTCTTTTTGG
>JAILRR010000017.1 GCA_024698065.1 Bacilli bacterium | reverse complement strand
TGAAAGTGGCTGACGGAATCGGTTTCAATGATTATAATGATTCAGGCCTCGGCTATGCCGTTGGTCTTTCTAGAGAGCTCTTTGCAGACAAAAAGGCTTTCTGGACTTGCGTGAAGAATGCGATGAAGTGCGACCATAGCTGGAAGAACTCCGCTAACGAGTACCTCAAGATCTACCATTCTCTCGCTGCTTAGTGGGAGGACACCATATGTCATACGACCATGGCTCAATCGAGAAGAAGTGGGCCAAATACTGGGACGAGCATGAGACTTTCAAATGCGACGTCCATGATTTCTCAAAACCAAAATACTACGCCCTCGACATGTTCCCTTATCCATCTGGACAAGGACTTCACGTCGGACATCCTGAAGGTTATACCGCGACCGACATCCTTTGCCGAATGAAGAGGATGCAGGGCTTTAACGTCCTTCACCCAATGGGCTGGGACGCTTTCGGTCTTCCTGCTGAGCAATTCGCCATCAAGAACAACGAGCACCCAGAAGGCTTCACCCGCAAGAACATCGCTCACTTCAAAGAGCAGATCAAGACTTTAGGTCTTTCTTACGACTGGAGCAAGGAAATCGCCACCATCGATCCATCTTTCTACAAATGGACCCAGTGGATTTTCCTCCAGATGTATAAGCATGACCTTGCCTATGTTGACGATATCCCAGTCAACTATTGCCCAGAGCTTGGAACCGTCCTTGCTAATGAAGAGGTCATAGATGGCAAATCCGAACGTGGTGGCTTCCCAGTCATCCGCATGCCGATGCGCCAATGGATCCTCAAAATCACCGCTTATGCGGATAGGCTTGAGAAAGACCTCGAAGGCTTAGATTGGCCAAAGAGCACTTTAGAGATGCAGCGCAACTGGATTGGCCGTTCAACCGGTGTCCAGATCCGTTTCGATATCGAAGGCAAAGATACCCACTTCGATGTCTTCACAACCCGTGTCGATACCCTCTTTGGCTGCACTTATTGTTGCCTTGCCCCAGAGCATCCTCTCGTTAAGGAACTCGTTAGCAAAAAGCAAAAAGAAGCAGTGGATAAATACGTCACCGATGCCGCCAAAAAGAGCGACCTCATGAGAACTTCCCTTGAGAAAGAGAAAACTGGTGTTTATCTTGGCGCGACCGCCATCAACCCAATAAACGGCAAATCCATCCCAATCTATGTCGCCGACTACGTCCTTGGTTCCTATGGAACCGGCGCTGTCATGGCCGTTCCTGCCCATGATACGAGAGACTACGCTTTCGCGAAGAAGCATGACCTCCCAATCATCCAGGTCCTTGAAGGAGATATCTCCAAAGAAGCCATGGTCGATGATGCCCCACATATGAATAGCGAATTCGCCAACGGCATGAACATCGCCGATGCGAAAGCCGCCATCACCAAGAAACTCGTTGAGCTTGGCGCTGGCAAAGAAGTCGTCAATTACAAACTCCGTGACTGGATCTTCTCTAGACAACGCTATTGGGGCGAACCAATCCCAATGATGCAGGATAAGGATGGCAAAGAATACCCAATCCCAGAGGATCAGCTTCCTCTTGTACTTCCTGAGCTTGATGACTATCAGCCAACCAAAGACGGCAAACCTCCTCTTTCAAAAGCGAGTGACGCTTGGTTAAAGCCAACCATCGATGGCAAAGAATATCTCCGTGAGACCAACACCATGCCTCAGTGGGCAGGTTCCTCTTGGTACTACATCCGCTATATCGACCCACAGAATGATAAGGCGATGTGCGAACCAGAGCTTCTTGAGCACTGGCTCCCAGTCGACATCTATGTCGGTGGACAAGAGCACGCCGTCCTTCATCTTCTCTATGCCCGTTTCTGGCATAAGTTCCTCTATGACATTGGCATCGTCAAATGCAAAGAGCCATTCCAGAAGCTCTATCACCAAGGCATGATCCTTGGCTCCAATGGCGAGAAGATGTCGAAGTCCCGTGGCAACGTCGTCAATCCTGACGATATCGTTAACTCCAATGGTGCGGACTCTTTACGTCTCTTCGAGATGTTCGCTGGCCCTCTTAACGAGATGAAGCCATGGTCCACCGAATCTCTTAACGGTGCGACCCGTTTCATCGAAAGAGCCTTCCGTCTCGTAAGCGAAGAGCCATACACAAAGATGATCTCGGAAGAGAATTCCCACGAACTTGATTACTCATACAACTTCCTCGTGAAGAAAGTGAGCACTGACTTCGAGAACCTCGATTTCAATACCGCTATCAGCCAGATGATGGTCTTCGTCAATGACTGCTATAAAGCGAAAAGCCTCTACAAATCCTACTTAGAAGGCTTCGTCAAACTCTTCTCATGCGTCTGCCCATTCGCCGGCGAAGAGATGTGGTCTCTCCTTGGTCACAAAGAGTCAATCGCCTATGAGAAGTGGCCAACTTACGACGAGAAAGCCATCACCCTCACGACCGTCAAATTAGCCGTCTCCGTCAATGGCAAGATGCGTGACGTCATTGAGGTCTCTAAAGAAGCCACTCAGGATGAGGTCATGGCTAAAGCTAACGAGTCGGCGAAAGTTCAATCCTTCTTAGCCGGACACGAGATCAAAAAGATCATCTACGTCCCAGGAAGAATCCTCAACATTGTCGTTGCCTAAACTTTTGACTAAATAACGCACCCAAAAATACCCCATGGGTGCGTTTTTTGTTGTAGAATAGCCTTGCCCGCTACCAAAAAGGTTTGGAGCGGAGCGGAGACAGACCAAATGTTACTTGCAATTGACGTCGGGAATACCCTGACAGACTTCGGCTTTTTCGCCGATGACAAACTGCTTAATTCCTATTTGATGGATAGTGACACCAAACGTAGCGAGGACGAAACCCGTGCTCGCCTTCTTTTGATGTTCCAATCCCTCAATATCGAACTAAGCGAAATCGATGAAGTAATCATTTCATCGGTTGTCCCTTCCATCGGGACGATTCTTACGAGCCTTAGCCAAAAGCTCTTCAATGTGAAGGCTAAGGTCATTGGCCCTGGACTTAAGAATGGGCTTAAGATGTGCGTCGACAATCCCTCAGAGGTCGGCGCCGATCTCATCGCTGATGCGGTGGGTGGCAAAGAGAGATATGGCAACTCGCTATTCATTGCCGACTTAGGCACTGCGAGTAAGTATCTTCTTATCGATGAGGATGGGGCTTATTCAGGCTTAGCAATCGCCCCAGGAATGCGGCTTTCGCTTGACGCTCTCTCTAATGGGACAGCGGCTTTGCCAGAGATTTCGCTCTCGAAAAAAGCGAAAATCTATGGCAAAAACACCGTGGATTGTATGGCAAGCGGAATCATTAACGGAACCATTTATCAGGTCCGCGGTTTCGCTGAAGCATATGAAAAAGCAGTGGGCCATAAGCTCACCAAAATCCTCACGGGCGGCAACGCCGAATACGTGAAAGATGAACTCCCAGAATTCATCTATGACAAAGACCTTCTTATGGAAGGACTATACGCAATCAATCTTAAGAACAGGAAATAAATAAAATGAAAAAAATCACAGCTAAAGACATCGCTATCGATGCAATTTTTGTCGCTATTCTCACCGTCATGACCTTCGTTCCTTTCGTCGGCATGATTACCCTTCCTTTTGGAAGTTTCACTCTTCTTCATCTCCCGGTGCTTCTTGGAGCCTATCTCTTCGGCTGGAGGAAAGGCCTCTTATTCGGAACAGCTATGGGCGTCCTTTCCATGATCAAAGCCCTCACCACTCCAGGCCTCAGCCCATTCGATCTTCTCTTTATCTGGCCATGGATCAGCATCCTTCCAAGAGCCATCTTCGGTTTTTTGAGTGGTTTATTCTTTGATATCCTCCACAAAAATTCTAAACTATACGGGAACCCACTTATTGTGGGTTTGCTCTCCTTTGCCTTCACCGTTATGCATACGGTGCTCGTGTTTGGATCGCTCTTCATCTTCTTCCCTAACGAAACCTTCGCTGTCGTCACAGCCCAAGGCGAGATCATGAAAGGGGTTGGAGCCGTTGTCGCGGTCATCATTCTCATTGGCATGACAGGAGAGGCCATCCTTGCCGGACTTGTTACTCCAGCCGTCGGCAAAGGAACGATGTTCGTCGCAAAGAACTTTAGAAGCGACACCAGTAGAGAGGAAGAAAAAGAGTAATGCCGAATTTCGACAAATTAGCAAAATCCTATGAACAAGGGGCCGTCAAAGCCCTTCAAGACTTCATCCGCATCAATAGCGTCTACGATGAGATGACTATCGGTGAGGGAGCGCCTTATGGCTTAGGCGTTAAAAAAGCCTTAGAGTATTTCGCCAAACTCGGTTCCAACTTCGGTTGGAAGAGCAAAGTCATCAATGGCTATTGCACCGAGATCACCGTTGGTAATGAAGGACCACTCGTTGGCATCTATGGCCATAGCGACGTTGTCCCAGTGAGTGGCAAATGGACCCACAAGCCTTTTGGCGCTGAGATCAAAGATGGCGTCATCTATGGTAGAGGTGCTTGCGACGACAAGGGACCGCTTCTTGCCTCCCTATGGGCCGTTAAGCTCCTTCAGGACGAAGGCCTTCTCAAAGGCTTCCACGTCAAGATCGTCAGCGGTGGCGATGAGGAACGTGGCTCATCCTGCTTGAACTATTACTTCAACGAATACAAAGGAGAGGCTCCAAGATTTGGTTTCACCCCAGATGCCAATTGGCCTCTCATCTACGCCGAGAAGGGCATCACCCGTTATGACGCCTCCTATGAAGGCGAATTAGGACCGGTCATCGCCATGAATGGCGGTGTCGTCGTTAACGCCGTCTGTGACTATGTCCTCGTCACTTTGAAACCAGACGCCAAGTTCGTCAAATACCTCAAAGACAAGGCCATTAAGTGTGAAATCACTGACAATTCCGCCCTCTTAATGGTCAGATTCTCTGGCAAGACCGCTCACGCCTCGACCCCAGAAATTGGTGAAAACGCCATGGTCACTTGCTTTGAGACTCTTGGTGAATTCTATAAGCTCGAAGTCCTTTCTAAGGCCGCTAAAGCTATGAAGGACTGCCACGGCAAATCCTTTGGCGGATATAACAACTCCAAAGAACTTGGAGAAGCTACCTATAGCTATGGCATCGTGAGCTATGATGGCAAGAAGCTTAACTTCACCATCGACTTCCGTTATGGCGAAGAAGCCAAACCAGAAGAACTCATTGCTAAGTTCCAAGAAGCTACTGGCTTAGAGCTCACCAAGAAAGGTGAGAGCAAACTCCTTATCTTTGATAAGAAGTCACCTCTTGTCAGCACTCTTATGAAAGCCTACAAGAAAGGCGCCCACAAGCTCTTTGCAAAACCTCTTGCGATCGGTGGAGGCACCTATGCCAAAGAAGCGCCTAACACGGTCGCTTTCGGCGCTGAGTGGCCAAACCACCCAGGCAACATGCATTCCCCAGACGAATACATCTACATCGAAGACTTCATCAAAGACATCGCCATCTACGCTAGGGCGATTCTCGCATTAGGAACGCTTAAGTGAGATCACGTTTTAAGAAATGGGCTCTTCCTTTCATCGAAGAGCATGAGGAAATAACCTTGTCTATCCCTTTCGAGGATAAGACTTTCTTTGAGAATGTCCCTCTTTATTTGGAGATCGGCTCAGGCAAAGGTGATTTCATCGTGTCTCTTGCCGAGAGAAACCCATCGAACCATTATCTAGCGGTTGAGCGTGACGTCTCTTCCTTAGGAACTCTTGCGAAGAAAATCGTTGAGAAAGAACTTAAGAACGTCAAGATCGTCTACCAGGACTTTGACAAGGTTTATGAGTTCCTCCCAAAGGGAGCTTTCAAGGTCATCTACCTTAACTTCTCTGACCCTTGGCCAAAGAAGAGACATTCCAAAAGAAGGCTCACCGCCAAACCTCGTTTAGAGACTTATCTCACTCTTCTTGAAAAAGGAGGGGAGCTCCGTCAGAAGACCGATAACGTAGGTCTCTATGAGTTCACCAAAGAAGAAGTCGAAGGAACCGCCTTTGTTAACCTCGTTGACGAAAAAGATTATCGTTTTGACGAGGAAAATGACGCTATGAGCGAATATGAAAGGAACTTCAGAAGCGAAGGCAAACCAATCTATCGCTTAATATATAAGAAGTAAGGAGAAGTGTTTATGTATAGACTTTTCTACAATCACCAGGCCCTCAAAGATGTCCTCATCATTGTCATCGATCCTGAGGCCAGAGTTCTTAAGAGCGAGGCCCATCATGATGTCGTTGCCTTATATGGCGAGAACGATAAGCTTGTTGGCTATAACCTATTCCATATCGATGAGGTTCTTAAAATCAAAGCCAATGGCGCCATCTTCACACCAGACGCTAAACTCCTTGAAGTCATTAATTCTCTCTTGGAAAGAGAAGGCTTGTCCGCTCTTCCAGAAATGAAAGATTCTGGGTACCGCGTTGCCAAGGTCTTATCGACTGAGGAACACCCTCTTGATGAGAAAGCCCTCATCCTCAAACTTCAGTGTGGCGAGAAAACATATGAGACCGTCTCGAGCCTAAAAGGTATCAAAGAAGGCTCAATGGTGGTGGTGGCCTTAGACGGAACCATCCTCTATGACGGAAGCGTCTATCACGCCGAGGTCATCAAGAACATCAACAACGACGTCAAAGTCCTTAGTCCAATCGAGCTTAAGTTTGAAGGCTCTGAGAAAGAAGCCTTCCTCCTTGATGAGGATCCTTCCTTCAAAGAAGGCGAAGATTTCTTCGTTCGTTAATTAGAAAGTGCATTAAGGCGGGGATTATGTCCCCGCTTTTTATGTAACAAGAATGTAATCATCTTGAAAAATGTCTACAAGAAATGCAACGAAAGAATGAAAACAAAAGCGATTAAACAAAACGAGAATTGATTACCGACTTATAGATTATCGAGAACTTACCGAGCATTTCTATGTTTTGAAAACGAATTGTTATGTTACTGAAAATTTTTTCATTGAGTTGACATTTTTTCCTTGTAGAATGGGGGTGTCCTGGAGGAAAGAACATGAATACCAAAGACCGTGTAACCATCTACCAAGTCGCTCAAGCCGCCGGAGTTTCTTTAGCTACAGTCTCGCGCGTCATTAATAAACAAGGCAATGTCACCGAGGCAACCCGTCTCAACGTCGAAGAGACCATCAAACGCCTTGGGTACAAACCAAGCGGTCTTGCTCAGGCTCTTGCCACCAACAAATCGACCAATATCGGCGTCATCATTCCAGCCGCCAACTACGTTTATATTTCTAACCTTCTCGCTGGCATCTCCGATGTCGCGAAGAAGAAGGGCTTCGTCCTTTCTTTATTCACAACCTCCCATTCACGTGAAGAAGCTCTCTCGATGATCGAGAAAGTCATCACCTCCCACGTTGATGGCGCGATCATCTTTGATGATGAGCTTGATGCCGAAGACGTCATGAAGATCAATTCCTATAGCGTCCCAACCATCGTCATCAATAAGAAGATCATCGGCGACAAAGTTGGCTCCATCCTCTTCTCTTACGAGGATGTCCTCTCCAAATTCATCGAATCCTATTATAAGAACGGCGGAAACAAGCAGATGACCTTCGTCCACGTCCATGACGGTGGCCGTCTCCTTTCCAGAAACGAGAAAGCCTTCAGAGAAACCCATGAGAGAATCGGCCAGAAGTTCAATGTCATCAACTGCGACGATTCCTACACCCGCACATACCATGATTTCTATGAATACTTCCAGAACAACAAGAAAGGCTATTTCATCGCTTACCGCGACTCCATCGCGGCCGCTATCGAGAATGCCGCTACCGACGTTGGCTTAAAGGTCCCAGAAGACATCGAGATTGTTTCCCTTGTCGGAACCAAATACGCCAATATCCTTCGTCCATCAATCACCGCCCTCCATATCAACATGCAAGAAGTGGGGCAGCGCTCAATGTACATGCTTATCGACCTCATCAACAACGACCTTGTTGATAAGAGTTACCGCTTCGAACCTCTTGTCACAGAGCGTTCAAGTACCATCAAAAGATAAAAGAAAAACTCGCTCGTGATTGAGCGAGTTTTTTGTTGCTTAAGCGATGTATTCGATGTCGTTGAATTTGATGACGTATTCAATGAATTCTTTCTCGGGTATTGGCTTAGAGAAGAAGAAACCCTGGATCATCTCTGCGCCATAATTGATGACAAGTTCTTTTTGCTCTTCCGTCTCAACGCCTTCTTGGATGGTGTGGAAGGAGAGGGAGTTCATCGTGTCATAGGTACTTGCTAAGACGGTTTGCCCAGCTTTGTCTATTTCGGCTGAAAGAAGAAGGGAACGGTCGAGTTTGATATTTCTAAATTTACTTCTTATAACGCGGGTAAGATTTGAATAGCCGGTTCCATAGTCATCAAGAGAAAGAGGGAAGCCGACGTTAGCCAGGGTTTCAATACGCTCAGCTAGTTCGTCATTGTCATCGACATCCGCACTTTCGGTGATTTCGATATTTAAGAATGAAGGTTCAATGCCATATCTATGAGCAGTCTCTAAGAATCTGCCAGCAAGGTTCCTTTCTGGAAGCTGATGGACTGAAAGGTTGATTTCTAACCAACCGATTCCTAGATTCTTAATATCGTTCCTTCTTGCGAAACGACAGGCTTCTTCGAAGACCCAGTGCCCAATCTCAATGATTGAGCCTTTCTCTTCGGCTATAGGAATGAATTCAACAGGGGAGATAAGTCCAATCTCTGGATCGATAAGTCGGAGCAACGCTTCGGCTGAGACGATTTTGTTGCGCTTGACATCCCAAATTGGCTGATAGTAAAGCTTAAAATTATTATCTTGTAAACCGCGCGCGATTGCGGCTTCGACTTTGGATCTACGTTGGATGAAGCGAAGGTCATTACCACTTCTAAGGATGACTTTTTCATCACTATTGACCATGGTTTCAAGGAAGAGGTAGTGGAGCTGGCTTGGCTTGTCAATGTCTTCAGGGACCCTGGCGATAGTAATCGTCCATCTGGCGGCTCCTTCAATTTGTTCATGGCTCCACGGTTTCTGAAGTCTTTCTTTGATCTGCTCAGCAATGTCCATAGCTTTGACTTTTTTGTTTTCGTAGACGATCAAAGCGTACTTACCATTCTGAAGATGGTAGATATAAGAGGAATGGTAGGCGCTCTTAAGGAACTTGGCCATCTCAACTTCGATGCCATCGATTTTCTCTTTTCCAAGCATTTCAAGGTACTGGAAGAAATCCCCAGTCATCAAGGTGATGATTGAGAATTTGCGGTTAGCGGCCATTGCAACCTCGCTGTCGCTAAAGAAACCGATTTGGTTATAGAGGTTCGTGTTGGGGTCCAGGATGTCGTTGTCGTTTTCAAGAAGCAAGAGGACAGCGAGAATCGACATCGATTCAAAGATGCACTCAAACTTGACATCGACCCAAATCATCTGGAAGAAAACACCTAACAAAGTGAAGATATTAAAGAGGATGATAGTCGTGATTTTGCGGCTATTAAGCGCCTTGATGTTTTTGAAGAAAGCGATGATTCCAAAGAGGACATAAGCGAAGGCAACGACATAAAGGATGAACATCAAATTCCCACGCTGATAGGCATATCCGCCCTCAGCAGTGGTGACGATGGTATATAAAGGCCTCGATTCCGATGGAATGAAGATGTTCACCACATTAAGAAGCTCAACGAGGAAAACAGGTGTCCAATAGGCATACCAGATATTTTTATTACGTCCAGCGATTGTGCCGTTAAGACTCAAAACATATAGGGCATAAGCCGGTGCGAAGAAGGAGTGGAAGAAGAAAAAGAGGAATTCAATCGTGAAGAAAGGAATATAAGATTCATCGCCAGCTTTCGAGAAGGTGAGGAAGAATTCTTCGGCGAACATGCAAATGCCCGAAGCTAAAGCGCTTAAGCAGATAATGAAATAGGTTCCGTGCTGGAAACGAGTAAGGTTCTTTCTAGCAGAAGAGATAACACAAAAGAGGGCGACCAACATTGCGCCAAAAGAAAGACCGGCATTGATATTTAGTTGCGTGAACATTAATTACAAATTAAGGTACTCTTTTATCTTTGTCAAATCCAATGCTCAACGCTTGCGCCTATGCACATATTCTCCCGCTTACGAGGTCAAAAAATAAAATCCCTGGCAAAACCCTAATATTTTTAGAAAAACCGCAATATAGTAAGGTAGTTTTTGACAATATTCCTACAAATAACTTTTTATTCGAGTAGAATAAAAGCACGCGAGGAAATGACTAATGGAAAACATTGTTGACGATCTCAATTACCGCGGACTCATCGAACAGTACTCTAACGAGGAGAATGTCCGCAAACTATTATCTAGCAAACAAACCATCTATTGTGGTTTCGATCCAAGCGCCGCTTCTATGCACGTGGGCAACTACGTCATGATCTCGATTCTCAAGAGACTCCAAAAAGCCGGACACAAGATTATCGCCCTTGTCGGCGGTGCGACTGGCATGATCGGAGATCCATCTGGTAAATCGAAAGAAAGGAATCTCCAGTCCATGGACGTTCTTAAAGCCAACACCGAGTCGATCAAGAATCAGCTTGAGAGATTCATCGATCTCTCTGACCCAGAGAAAGGCATGATCGTGAATAACTACGATTGGCTTGGCAAGATGAGCATGCTCGACTTCCTTCGTGAATATGGCAAGTTCTTCTC
>JAILRR010000016.1 GCA_024698065.1 Bacilli bacterium | reverse complement strand
CTTCTTTTAGCGGCTTTGGCGACTTTCTTCAAAGCCTTCTTTTTATTCTTCTTGCTCATCGTTACGAAGACAAGAATGATGATTGAGAGAATAACGATAATCGCGGCGACAATAATAATGACATACACCGTTCCGGCGGCTTCTCCGAACATCCCTCTTAAAGCATCCATCAATGGGTTTCCACTATTGTCTGAAGAGACATCGGCGACCTTAGAGGAATCGTTTCCCCAAACGACATCGACCCACTCTGGGAAATCGATGAAAGGATTGCGGTTATGCTGGAAGTTTTTGTAAATCAGGTTGTTTCTATGAATCTCATATTCGTCAACTGGGTCCATCTTATGCCATTCAAGAAGGTCGCTAAGGATGCCCATGCAGACATGGTGCGTAGCGCTAGAAGCTTCAGCGGCACCATCGTCGGTCGCATAATCGACTAAAAGAAGATTTGGGTTGTACTCAGTGATGGTGTCGGTTCCTGAGAAGTTGTTATAGCAGGCGGCCATGTAGAAGAGAGCGCGGGCGATATCGCCTTTGTCGCTATCTTGTGGTTCAAAGACCATGTTGGTGACGTCTTCAGCATGCTTATGAAGCTGTGGGCCAAGGAGGTTTCCTTTGAGGAAAGACTTCTCGCTTCCGGCATCTTTGGTTTTTGGATCGGCTTTGTCGACAAAACCATAAGGGCTGTTATTGTGGTATGACTGGTTGACTCTGCCGTCTCCAGAAATGAGGTGGTGGACATCAGTGCCAGCAGGGCCTTCTGCTCCAGAAGGGGCCTTGAATCCTCTTGATTGGCACCAGACGTGTTCTCTATTCGTGCCAGTCGCGTTATGGTCGCCCCATTCTTTGATGCGGCCTTCTTCGACGATTGACCCATTTTTGTCCACGTTTCTGTAAAGAGTGTGGACGTAAGGGTTAGATGAGGAGTCGCTCTTTGCGTTAGAAAGGTACGAATATTTCGTGTAGGTATTTGATTCGGAATCGAAAGTGATTCCATTTTCGCTGTCGCTTACGGCTGGCGAAAGATTCCAATCCCTGTCGGTAATTTCATAAATCTTCCAGACATTGTCGTAGGAGTAATAGTCAAAATCCTGAAGGATTGGTTTGAGATTCTTAAGGAGATTGGTTCCTTGCTTTTCGGATGCAGGCAAAGAACTGAGAGGAGAGTAATAACGGTGTATTTCCTCTTCGGTTGAATCGCTGAGGTCAATATTCGTAGTCGGTAGTTTGCTTGCAAATCGCGGTCCAGACGGCTCCGCGGCGTTAAGAACAGGGAGGGATGAACCGCCAAGCAAAGTGAAAGTTGATATAAGAGCAAGTGAAAGAATATTGCGTTTGATTTTCTTCATACGAATATTTTGGGTTTTCTCGCCTGATATATCAATTGATATATAAAAAACCGAGCCTTCATTTTGGCTCGGCTTTCTTTTTAGAACATCTCCGCATCGGCGAGGTTGCAGTAGATATAGGTTTTCCCGTCGCCTTCGTTAAACTCGGTGTAAGGATCAAAGACACCGGCAACGGAAATCGGAGCGTCCTCCTCAGGGAAGTCATCAGGATATGTCATCTCTTTCCTAGGGATGAATTCGAAATAGAGGCTGCAACACCCTGTTGTGTCTGAGACCGAGCAAGCGTAGAAATAAACCCCTTCCGTGGTTGACTCGTAGGCTTTGAATACGCCTTTGACCTTCATGGTCTTGCCACGGTTCTCCTCATAATTCTCGGCGATGTTGAGGGCTTCAGAGTAGGCCATGGTGTCGGAATAAGCGGTGAGATCGATGTCGACCTTTTCGTAGTTGCCGCTATAAGGTACACGCGAGGAGCTAGAGACAATACTCACGATGTTGCGGGCGGAGCTTTGGCTTTTGTTAGAATCATCTAAAAGGCTATCTAAAGCGTTCCCATGTAAACCGCAGGAAGAAAGGGACATAGCCCCAATCAATAAAGATAATTTAGCCAGCTTTTCCAATTTTCAACCCTCCCTTGAAAAGACCGATAACAAAACAGGTGGCAAATAATATGACATCAATTGCAACGATCGTCGCTCCAACTGGTGTGCCCATAAGAATTGAGGCAAGTAGACCTATAACAGTGCAAACCACCGAGAAGATGGCGGACACAATAGTGACGGTCTTGAAACTATTGAATAGTCTCATCGCGGAAAGGGCAGGGAAGACAATTAAAGCGGAAATAAGGAGGGAACCAACAAGATTCATCGCTAAAACGATGATGACGGCAATGACGATAGCAACGAAAAGGTTATGCATATCGGTCTTTGTGCCTACGGCTTTTGAGAAGTTTTCATCAAAAGTGATAGCAAATATTCTGTTGTAGAAAAGGATGAAGAATAGGACGACGCCTAAGGATAAACCAACGCAAAGCCACACCTCTTCTGGCTTGAGCGTGAGGATGGAAGTAGAACCGAATAAGGAAGAGCAAACATCGCCAGAGACATTAGGCGAAGAGGCATAAAGGTTAACAATAAGGTAACCAAACGCCAGTGCCGCTACTGAAACCATCGCAATTGCGGCGTCTCCTTTGACCTTGGTGTTTTTTCCAACTCTTAACAAAAGCACGGCTGCGAGTATCGTCACCGGCATGATGATGAACATGTTTTTGCTAAGTCCGGCAACCTGGGCAACGCACATGGCGCCGAAAGCAACATGGCTAAGTCCATCGCCAACAAAGGAGAATCTTTTAAGCACAAGCGTGACACCAAGAAGTGAGGAGCAAAGTGCAATTAAAACGCCAACGATTAAGGCGTATTGAACGAATGGCCTGGAGAGGTACATCAGAAGAGTATCTAGAATCTCTTGCATTTATTTACCCTCCTTGGAATGGCCAGCGAAAAACTTTCCTAAAGAGCTAGAGAGATAATCTTCTTTGGTTCCGAAGAAGGTCTCTTTACCCAAGTGAAGGATATGTTTTGAGTAGGTGAGGGCAGCACCGATGTCATGGGAGATAACAATGATGGTGATGCCTTCTTTATTGAGTTGTGATATAAGGTCATACATTTCAGCAGTGACCTTTGGGTCGAGCCCTGAGATCGGTTCATCGAGAAGGAGCACTTTCTGAGTCGAGCAAAGGGCTCTCGCCAATAGGACCCTTTGTTGCTGTCCTCCAGAGAGTTCCCTGAAGGATCTTTTAGCGAGGGAAAGGACATTCATCCTTTCCATATTCCTTTTGGCTAGGTCTTTGTCGTCTTTATTGTAGAAGAGCCTCCATCCTAAACGGCTTTGGCAGCCGGATAAGACGATTTCGTAGACGGAGGCCGGGAAGTCTTTTTGGATATCGGTCTGCTGAGGGAGATAACCGATCTCGTTTTGCTTTAATCCGTCACCGAAAACAATGCTACCCCCAAGAGGCTTCTGGAGGTGTAGAAGCGTCTTCATAAGGGTAGATTTTCCTGAACCGTTCTCACCGACGATGCAAAGGTAATCGCCTTCTTCGACGGTGAAGTTCAGATTGTTTAGGATTGGCGTTCCATTATAGCCAAGAGATAGATTGTTGACGGTCAGCAGAGACATTGCTATTTAAGGGCTTCCTTGAGAGTGTTCAGATTCTCAGTCATTACAGAAAGATAGTTTACTCCTTCTTTAACTTGAGCTGAAGTAGTGGATTGAAGAGAATCCATGGTGAGGATTTTCTGGTTTTTGGCGGTTGTGTTAGCGACGACCGTCTCAGCGATTCTATGATCGTTTCCTTCGATGGTGAGGACGGAGTGGAGTCCTAATTCATCGATCTTGCCGGCTAAG
>JAILRR010000012.1 GCA_024698065.1 Bacilli bacterium | reverse complement strand
GGATGCGCCAGCGAATACGGCAGTGGTGACAAGGAGCGGTGAGAAATAATCATCGCCATATCTCTTTGTGCCGATGAGCAATTCGCCCATATTTTTAGCGAGTTCCTCAAGCGTCGCAAACGGAGGCTTGATGCTTTGCATTGATTGGTTTGACGCATAAATGTTCCAGATGACTATTCCAGAGACGATCGTCAAAACGATGAAGGCGATATAGGTCTGCCACCACTTGGAGAAGAAATGGTCAAAAACCGAATAGATGATGATAGCAATTCCTAAAGCGTGAAGGATTCCGCACCAGATATGCATGTCGAACGTCGGATAGAGAATGTCGGTTGCAAGCTCCAAAACCATGCTGAGCAAGTTGGCGACGAGGAAGATCTGGACGCCTCTTTTCAAATTGCTCTTGGACAAGGTGCAAGAGACACCCGCCAAGAACATGAACATGCCCGACCAGAAGACCTCTAAGGAGTGGAGGTTCGTGAAGGCGTTCATGCCTGCTATTTTGTCGCCCCAATCGATGAGGCTTGAGCCTTTGCTTTGGGTGATTGAACAGAAGACAAAGCGGAAGAACCTCGCTAAGCCGATATACCAGTCAGGTTCTTGGCCGATTTTGATGCCATAGAAATCCTTTGGTCCATAGCCAAAGGTGTAGCAGAAATGGAGAAGCACCATCAAAGTGATGGCGATGCCACGGAGAAAGTCGATTTCGAAAATTCTCCCTCCCTTTTCTCTGGGGCGAGAGATTTCTCTAGTTTTGGCAAAAACACTACTCATCGGAGGCTTCGTCCTTATCCTCGATCTTTATGAATTCGGAAATGAAGTAGGCGATGAAGCTGATTAAGGTTCCCATCAAAGCGCCGAAAGAGACGTCGGTAAGGAAGTGGTGGCCATCGCTCATTCTTCCAAACATGGTCACTAATAGCCATAAGGCGGCGCCAAGGAAGAAGTAGTGAGAATGTTTTTCCGTTCTCACATTGTATTTGCTAAGAAGCGGGAAAAGGAGGAACGTTGACGCAAGTGCGCTATGTCCGCTCGGGAAAGAATCGAGGAGATCTTTGTCGACCCCTTGGAGACTAGAAGAGGTGTCAAGGAAAGGCTTAAAAGCATCAAGATGTTCTGATACATAAATGAATCTTGGTCTCTCGATGAAACGCTTCATGAAGAAAACCATTATGAAGGTGATGCCAAAAGAAAGAGCGATGACGCAAGCGTCTTTGAAGGCGACCTTCGAATCGACTCTATTGAAGAAGAAGTAGAAAATGGCGTCCAAACAGAGGACGATGACCGCTCCTCCAAAGAGCCCAATGAGCTTGAGTTTGGCATAGAAGACGTCATATCCATAAACGGCTCCTGAGATTAATGGGATGAGAAAAAACGCCGCAAAACCAAGATATTTCAGCCAGTTTTTGTCAGAATCCCTAACCGTTATGTATAGAAGTGGGCCAACAAATCCGACAAGGGCATAGCCAGGGAGTGAGCCAACGCATTCGATGATGATGCCAAAGAGATTGCCTTTGGAGTAAACGGCTTTTGCGATCTCCAAATCATAAGAAGCTCCAAGGACGAGACCGAGGATGAGAATGACGCCGACTGGAATCCACCAGAAGACGTTTATTGTTTTAGAAAAACGTTTCATAACCTCACTATTATACTGAATTGCCAAATTATTTGAATGCACTGCGGTGATTTTTAGTTTTCCAAATACTTCTAAGAAGTAATTCGAGTTATTCATGCTATACTTTGCTTATGGATAAGAAGAAGGAATTCGGTGAGATATTCGCCCATACGGTGGCCAATGACGTAGAGATACTTCATAGCGAGCGTTGCAGCTGTCTTTTTTGTCGTCACAGCATGAATGCCAGAGACGTTCAAGATTGGATCAGCGATGAACGCGGCGTTACCGCTATCTGCCCAGAATGTGGAATGGATGCCCTTGTCGGAGATGCTTCTGGTTATCGTTTCGATCACGAAAGCCTCAAAGAGCTTAACCTCGCTTTCTTTGGCGAGGATTACATGGAACGCCATCCTGAAGCCGCGAGAACCTATTGCGAAAGATATAGGGATGGGAAAATCTCCCACAAGAAAGCCAATGAGGCGCTATATATTCAGTACCTTGCCCTCTTAAGCCGTCTCAATGATCCATACGCCACATTCGATTTGGCAACCCTTTTGGAATTTGGCTCCGAATTCACTGAGCCCGATCCAAAGACCGCTTTCTCTTATTACATGTCGAGTTGCCTAGAAGGCGATGGGCAAGCCCTAACCAGAATGGGTGTCCTTTGTGAGTCTGGCGTCTTAGGAGCTGCTGATAATAGGGGCGCTTATGAGTGCTACTCAAAGGCGATGGCGTTTGGCTCAGCCAATGGCCTTCTCCATTTCGCTGATTGCTATCTTAAGGGCGTTTTTGTCGAGAAAAATCCAAATCTCGCTTACCAAATCATCTCTAATTTCTATCCTGATTGCTATTCCCGTTACGTGGCCTCGACTGGCAAAGACCCTCTTGTCTTCGCTGGGCTTTGCTACCGTATGGGCGTTATGCATCAAATGGGCTTAGGCGTCCAGCAATCGAACTTCAACGCGATGCGTTTCTTCCTCATGGCCGACAGTGCTTTCTTCATTCAAGGGGAGGCCTATATGGATGGGGAAGACAAAGCCATCTATAACGATTGCTTCAAACGCATCAATGAACTTGCCAAAGTCCTTAATTACACCCAAAAAGACCCAACCTTCGATGTCGATACGTTCGCTGAGAGCTTAGAGGTTAATTCCTTTGGCAATCGCGGTGGCTTTGAAGGCTGCGCAATCAGCGAACTCGTCTATGACAAGAAGAGACGTGAGCTTTCTTTCCTCCTCGCCTCTCCAATGCCTTTGCTTATAGTCGACTGCGCTTCGATGTTCGCAGGCTTCGTTGGCGAACCTATCAGATGGATCATGAATGACGTCACAAGAGTGAACGCCAAGTACGCCGAGAATAATGGCCCTATCGCCTTCAACCGTGTCTATGGCAATGGCGATGAAGGATTCCGCTTCTGCCTTTATAAAGATGGCACTGAAGAAGAAGTAGCCGAAATCGTTTTGAGTGCGCCTGACGAAGATACCCATGTCGAGGTCAAACAACCAGACGACGACAAAAAAGGTCAAGCTTAATGAATTCGCTTAAGCCTTTGAAGAAATATCGTTTTAAGGTTTTTCTAGCGCCTACTTTGAAGCTTTTCGAAGTCGCGACAGAACTCTTTTCGCCATTCCTAGTCCGCTACATCATTGACGAAGGCGTTACGAAAAAGGACTGGAACTTCACCTGGATGACCTCTCTCATCCTCTTTGGAATCGCTATCTTTGGCTTCCTTTTCACGATGCTCGCCCAATATCTTTCATCACGGGTTGCTTGTGACTACGCTCACGACCTTAGGAAAGAAGTTTTCCATACGGTCAGTTCCCTTAGTGACAAGCAATTAGATTCCTTTGGCAAAGAGAAAATACTCACCATCGTCAATAACGATACATTCGCGATGCAAAACGGAGTGAACATGTTCATGAGGCTTATTTTTAGGCCTCCTTTCCTATTTGTTGGCGCTACGATTTTTGCTTTCACAATCGATTTCAGAACTGGCTTGATCTTTGTCATCGCCCTTTTGCTATGTGCTCTTGTCATTGGCAGGATCATGCACTCTACAAATCAAAAATACTCAGCAATTCAAAGCTCTTTGGACGAAATGACCCTCGTCTCGAATGACGTCTTATCGGGCGCTAGACCGGTGAGGGCCTTTGAAAAAGAAGAATATGAGGAAGAGAGATTCGGCAAAAGCGTTTTGACATACCGCGAAAGATCATTGAGCCTTGCTTCCACGAATGCTTGGTTCAATCCGCTTACTTTCTTCTTCGTGAATGCCGCACTTATCCTCATCGTCGCAATCGGAGGCTTCTCCGAGCTAGAAGATAGCCCCATCACGATTGGTGAGATCGTCTCTCTTGTCTCCTATCTTGTTTCTTGTCTTGCCGCGATGGTCATGTTCTCAAGGATGATCGTTTCCCTTAGCAAAGCTTTGGCTTCGAAAGAGAGAATCGATTCCCTTCTTGCTATGAAAGGCAATATTCAGAATTCGGGAGTCATCAGCAAAGATGAAGAGGCTTCTGGAACCAAATTAATCGAATTCAAAGACGTCTCCCTCACCTATGGCAATAAAAAAGGCGATAAGCCCGCGGTGAGTGGCCTCACTTTTAGAATCGACCAAGGCGAGACGGTTGGCATCATTGGCGGAACCGGCAGTGGAAAGAGCACGGCCATTTCCCTTTTGCTAAGGCTATTTGAACCAACTAACGGGCAGATATTCTATCGTGGCATCCCTCTATATGAATATGATTTGAACGCTTTGAGGAAAGAGATATCCGTCGTCCTTCAAAAGCCATCCATCTTCAAAGGGAGCATCCGTTCAAACCTCCTTCTTGCGAAAAAAGACGCGACGGAAGATGAGATGATCAAAGCCCTTAAGAATGCTTTGGCCTATGACTACGTATCTAAGTACGACGACTTCCTTGACCATGAGGTTGAAGAAGGGGGGACGAATCTTTCTGGCGGGCAGAAACAGAGATTGCTTATCGCTAGAGCCCTCTTAAAAGGCGGGGACGTTCTTATTCTTGATGACTCCATGAGCGCGCTAGATTACCTAAGCGATCAGAAAGTCAGAGCCAACATTTCTAAAATCAAGGGCCTAACGAAGATCATCGTCTCCCAAAGGGCCTCATCCTTAATCGACTGCGACAAGATCCTTGTCTTTGATAATGGCCACATTATCGCAAACGGCAAACACGAAGAGCTTCTTAAGACCTGTGATGTCTATCGCGAGATCTTTGATATCCAGAAAGGAGGCGTCAAATGAAGAAACTGAAACGCCTCTGGCCTTGGCTCAAAGGAACTCGCTTAGCCATCATCTTGTCTCTTGTCTTCTCTTCCTTAGCGACCATCTGTAAACTCGCGATACCTTACATAGCCGGTCTTTTGATCAATTATTTCGCTGATCATAGAGCCCACGTATGCAGGCCTGAGGATACTTGCATGGATGAAAGTGGATTCATCCCGGTGCTCCTTCTCTTCGTCTTGGCGATCATTCTTGTCGCTGGCACTATCTTCAGACACATCTTCGATTACACTAAAGCCTATATTGGCCAAAAGGTCATCTTCAGGGTGAGGAAAGAACTTTTCAAAGCGTATTTGGACGCTCCGATAAAGGAAATCGACGCCTCATCGAAAGGTGATTTGATCCAAAGGCTCATAAATGACATCGAGAACGTTCAGACTGGTCTATTAAGCGGTTTCGCCGCCCTCTATGACGGAGTGACGACTATCCTCGTGACCCTCTTCTTCATGTTCACGCTCAATTGGATACTCGCTCTGATTGTCGTCTTACTGACCCCTATTTCGATCGTTGTCAGCCACTTTGTCTCGAAATACAATTCGAAGCATTTCAAAGCTCAGGCTGCCACTAGCGGTGAACTTTCCTCTTTCGTCAATGAGACCCTCAAGAACTCAACCTCAATCAGGACGCTTGGCATTGCCGAAGACAAAGAAAAAGAGTTTGAGGAATTGAATGAGAAATTCAGGCAGAATTCATTCAAGGCCACAATGGGCGCTTCAACGATCAATCCTTCGACGAGATTGATAAACGCTTTCATTAATGCCGCCCTCGTAATGGTTGGTGCTTTCCTTATCATCAACGGTACAAACATCGGCGGTGGTGGCATGCCATTCTACTTCGCCTTGGGTTTTGCCGTTGGCGATCTCTGTGCTTTCTTGACCTATGCCTCTAACTACATGCAGCCATTCAATGAGGTGAGCGATGTCATGAACGAACTTAGTTATGCTTTCTCTTCCCTTGAGAGAATCAATAACGCTGTCCATATGCCTAAAGACATCGACGAGGGCAAGAAAAACATCAGCGGCAAGATTGACACCCTCAAAATGGAAAACCTTTTCTTTGGCTACACGGACGACAAACTCGTCATCAATGACTTCTCTCTTGAGGTCAGGCGAGGACAAAGAGTCGCTCTTGTTGGGCCTTCAGGATGTGGTAAGACAACGCTTATTAACCTCCTCATGAGGTTCTACGAACCGGCAAATGGCAAAATCTCGATTAACGAGGAATTTGCAGGGGATATTTTGAAAAAATCCCTAAGAAACCATGTTGGAATGGTTCTTCAGGATACCTGGATTTTCACTGGCACTGTCTTTGACAATATCGCCTATGGCAAAGAAGGCGCGACCTTATCCGAGGTCAAAGAAGCCGCAAGAAGAGCAGAGGCTGACGGTTTCATAGAAAGACTCCCTCAGGGATACGATACGGTCATCAGCGATTCCTCTGGTCTCTCTTCTGGTGAGAAGCAGCTCATCAATGTTGCTAGACTAATGCTCCTTGAGCCTGATTTTATCATCCTCGATGAGGCCACAAGCAACATCGACGTCCGCACCGAGAAACTCTTGAACGATAGCTTCAAGGAACTTTTGAAGGGGCGTACTTCACTCGTTGTCGCCCATCGTCTAAGCACAATTGTTTCAAGCGACCTTATCGTTGTCATGAAAGATGGTGCTATCATTGAGCAGGGCACGCACGAAGAGCTTTATAGAAAGAAGGGATTCTACCACGAGCTCTACGAGGCCCAATTCAAATAACCATGAGAAGAAAGAATGTTAAGAAAGCCATTGCCTTAGTGGGGGTCTCCCTCGCTCTTTCTTCATGCAATAACGTCTATACGAAGGCGATTGACCTTGAGACCGCCAATAAGCTTGTCAACGCCGCTTTAGTGGAGCAAAACTCCTTTGAGGTCAAATCGGTTTCTTATTCGCTCCGTTCAGAGATCAAGGAATATGTCCTCGATGAGAGTGGCAACCAGAAGAAGGTCTTCAAGACATCAAACTTAGAAGTTTTATACAAAGCCCCGTATCTCAGGTCTGATGAGAATACCATCTATAGCCTCAAATATAAGAGTGAGGTCGATTATCTTTTCGATGATTCGCTCGATACAAAAAAAGAAGTAGCGGTCAGTGAGTCCATCGACCCTGATAATCTTGACCATAAGCGATTCATCGTTACGGAGAATGGTGAGAGCCACGATTATACCCCAACGACCGACTCCGCTTTGGCATCCTTCATCAATCTGCCAACGCTTATCAATTCAAATAACGTCACCTCTTTGACGCTTTGCCAGACCTTCATGAGCTCAATTGGCAAATTCAATAACCTCACTTCCTTCGAAGCTCTTTCCTCGGGAGGCGATAACTTCGTTGTCTCTTTCGAAGGGGAGTCTCTTTCGGTCAACGATCTATACGCTGAGGAGACAAGCCTCAGTGCGGGCGTCTCCATCAATTCCTTCTCGCTTTCCTCGACCGATAAGAAAGTCGACTACTATGAGTCGAATTACGAGTATAAGGGCGATGTGCCTGAGCTTGATTTAAGCGAAACTGACATCTATGGTGACATCCATGTCAGCTATTCCTATAAATGAAACGCGATGAAGCCACCGTCTCATATACGATGAGCAGGATTAGAGGCAAAGATACCTCAATCGAAGTCAAACTAAGAAAAGCCCTTTATGAGAAAGGGTGCAGATACCGTTGCAACAGCAAATACATCTTTGGCCATCCTGACATTTCTTTTAAGGGTGTCAAAGTAGTGGTCTTCTGCGACTCCGAATTCTGGCATGGCAAAGACTTCGAAGAGAATGAAAAGAAGATACAAAGCAATAGGGATTACTGGATTCCTAAGATCAAAAGGAATATCGAAAGGGATATTGAGGTCAACGAAAAACTGAGCAAAGAAGGTTATCTCATCTTCCGTTTCTGGGGTGGCGAAATTCAAAAAAGCCTCGACAAATGTGTCACCGAAATCCTCGAAGGCCTTAAGAGCAGAGGATACAAATTAGCAAAATAAAACCCTCCATTGCGGAGGGTCTTTTATTAATTAAGGAACTTAGTTTTTCTTGCTGTGAACAAGAAGGTCGATGGCACCGAATCCTGCAGCAAGGAAACTGAAGATGATGACACAGATGGAACCGGCACCTAAACCGGAATCGGCGGTGCTAGCCATATCGACGGTTGGGTTGGCGCTTGTGTAGAAGAGCATCGAGAAGATGAAGAGGATGCCAGCGGCAGCTCCTAAGACGATCTCGGCGATGGCAATGGACTTGCCAGCGGCTTCGCCAATGAGGACTCCGCCGATAGCAGCGATAAGGACGATGCAGATAGCGATGAATCCGATGATAAGAGGCCAGACGACGTTATATCCGCTTTGGAGGGCGAACATGACGGAGTAGACATTGCCACGGGCGCATCCGGAAGTGCCAGAGAAGGCATCCGCGAACATGCACATCATCGCGACGAAGGAGAAGATAAGGGCGAACACAGAAGTGATACGGGTTGGTGATTTTACTGATTTCATAGACTGTTCCTATTTCGTAGTTCGATTTTATATTATGCCCAAATTGTTTACGAGGGGCAACATTGAGTATTTTATACTCCTATCAAGATATTTCCACCTATTTTGAGCCTCTTTCTGCTATTTTTGAAAAGCCTCTTTCTTTGAAAGACTTTTTATTCGATAATTTACATATGCAAAAGAGATCGTTTTCGAAACTCATTCTTATTTCTGCTTTGTCGATGACTGGCATCCTTTCAAGCTGCGATGGATCGTCTTCAAAATTAGCTAGTCCAACCTATACAGTCAGTTATTTTGATGAGACTGGCGTTCAAGTTGGATATGCCTATGTAAGAGAAGATGGCATTGCCCCACTAGTTTGCAAAGCCATGGAAGGGAAAGAAGTCTATGATTTCATGCCTCATAGCGACATGGATCTCCAAACCCCAGGCGCCAGATATGTCTTTGACTCGTGGGAAGGAACCTATGATTCCGCTTTGGATTCTAGGCTCGCCAGCGAAGACCAAGGCTCAGCAATTGACCTAGGACACATCAAAGCCAACTGCAAGGTGACCGCTAAATTCACCGAGCAACCTTATAAGATTGAGACGACATTCAAAAACAACGGCGAAAAAGTGGAAGGGGGCGCGATGGTTGAATTCGGCTCTCCTATCGCTTTCCCAACCGTGACTCCAACCGAAGCTCTTCCTGAGTACTACAACACCTACGCCTTCGATGGCTGGGTTCTTGCGAAAGATGACACAAGCGCCAAATTCCAAAGCACCGACACCCTTTCCTATAAGTGGAAGAGCGGAACGAACGCCAATCAGTTCGCATGGGGCTCAGGCGCACCGATCGTCGCAGACGCTACTGGCAACAAAGGCGTCATTTATCTCGACAAAACCCTCACGGATCATATGCCAACATACTATTCCTACATCAGTGATGGCGATAAATGGATCGAGTTAGGAGAGCTTAGCAAAGGCGTCCTCCCTCTTGAATTCAAATCTGCCTATGAGGTCACCAAAAAGGAATTCACCGTCTCGCTATATGATCCAACAAACACAACCAAGGTCGGTTCCTTCGACGCGGAGTATGGAAAAACCATCGTCTTCGATAGAACCGTTACTGGGAATGTGACGACCATCACCGTCAAGCTCGATGATGTCATCAAATACACCTATGACGATGTGACCGGAAGCGATGCGACGAAGATTTGTCACACCATGGAAGGCGTATACAAGAACGAAGCCGATTCAGCTAACCTTCATTCCTCTTCAATCGAAGGAAGAGAGATGAGCTTCGCCACCATCAAAGGCGAAGGCGCCTTAAGCGACACGCCAGTAGGTGGGCACGCTGATCTCCATGGCAACGTCAGGATTCATCCTGTTGTCAGCGTTCTTCATTAACAAACAAAAAAGAAGGGCTTAGTTCCCTTCTTTTTCTTTTAGATATTTGACGAACTTCTCAATGGCCTTCCCGCGGTGAGAGGCTTTGTTCTTGTCTTCTTCTGAGGCAAGTCCGAAATAGAGATCTCCTTCATCGGCTTTGAAGATTGGGTCATAGCCAAATCCATGCGTGCCAGTTATCTCGGAGTTGATTTGCCCATTGCAAATCCCATCGAAGTAATTGACCTTCCCGTCCTCTTCGATTAAGCAGATTGCGCAGTGGTAGGAAGCCTTTCTATTTGGGCTACCTTTGAGCTTTTCTAAGACGTAGGCGTTCACCACCTCATATCCTTTGCCAAATTCTTCTTGGATTTTGTCGGCGAAACGGGCGCTATGAACGCCTGGGAAATGCTCGCCTAAGGCATCGATTTCAATGCCTGAATCATCAGAGATGACTGGCACCTTTAAGGCATCATGATAATA
>JAILRR010000084.1 GCA_024698065.1 Bacilli bacterium | reverse complement strand
ATATTTCAAAGATGTTCCATTTGACCCATTCGCTTTCATATCGAAGACGATGAGCCCTTTGAACTCATCGAACTGCATCGAAGCGGAATGCGAATTGCTAGAATGAATAAACATCCTCGCAGACCAATTCGAAACGAAGGGACTGCAAGAGGCCAAGAAAGCCGAAGCAAGAGATAAGGCAAAGAGAGGTAATTTTTTCATAAGTGGTTCCTTGAGAGAAATTATATTCAATCTTGCCTCTTCTTTTCTAGGGCTTTCAACGCGACCGAAAATGGTAAACGGTCCGAGACATAGACATCGCCTTTAATCTCATACAATAACCTACCGTCTGGAAGGGCTTTTCTAAGCCCAAGGTCCAAAGGAATAGTTCCAAGCAAAGCCAGATCGTCAGTGGAATACAGGTCTAAAGATAGACCGTGGTAAATATAAGCAACCGAGTCACTGAAACGATGTGTATCAATATGAACAAACCCCTCAAGCTTGATGGTTTTTCGATAGCCTTCTTTGCTTATCAAAGACACGCTGCCTGATGAATGATAAAGCATATGGTTTTTAATGGCTTCAAAACTAGATAGGTCTTTCGCTTCTTCGTTCTTGATGACAACCAAAACTCCTTTTTGAATAGAGAGATGCGCAAGTCCGCAAGAGAAACAAAAGATGTCATGTAAATTGACGTAACCTTCAAGCAATTCCCTTTTTATCGTCATCTCGGGGACAAAAGCTTTTGACTCATAGGCTTTTTTGAATGAGCAAACATCAAGATTGCCTTTTTCTTTGAGACAATACAAAGCTCCATGTTCGCCACCATTATATGCGCTGAACCGTTCGGGTAACTTTATGTTTATCCTTTTAAACTTCTTTTCTTTTATCAAATAGAGAAAACTCGTCATCCGATCGCCTGAATTACCTGGAAAAAACACGATGCCATCATCGTTTTTGAAAATAGTACTAGCGGAGATACTTTTGTTGCTCGACGTGCCAACAGGAGGGTCGATCTTTGTTATTTGCCCGTCTTCGATATTTAAGTGGCAGATCTGGTTTTCACGATTGAGGAACAGAATTTCGTTGTTGGAAACCGCTAAAAAACCAGATGGTTCAAAAGGCAACGAATCGGTTTGCCTTAATAATTCCATTTTCGGCGAATAGACGGAAACAGATCGAAGGGACCTTAGAACTACGAAATGTAATTCATCAACGCCGTAATCAAAGAGCAAAGAGCCTGAGTAAAGTTTTTTCATGTGGTACATCCAACTGATACTTCATTGCAGAATTGTGGCAAAAGAAGGAGATTCAGCAACATAAACATTAGAAACATAATCATCGTAAACCATGGTTCCATTGGGCAAAAAGTGTTTTGGGCTGAGATCGATTGGAAAAGAGCCAAGCAAAGTCAAATCATTAGTGCTATAGAGATTGGAACCATTTCCACCGCTCAAAAGGAAAGCGGAATCAGACAGGGGTCTAAAGCTTTTGCAATAAGGACGATAATCAAGCTTTGACATCTTTTCGCAACCACCCTCTTTTAAAAGATATAGCTTGCCTGACTCAGGAAACATGGAGGACTCCATTACTATGTTTGGCCAGTAATGCTCAATCCCTAGTTTGTAATCGTTGCTAGCTTTTTTGACCATTTCATCGCCTCTAGCCAATATTAACGTTTTATTCTTCACTGAAAGATATGCGACGAACGTTGCAAACTCAAATGGATCACGGAAACCTGTCGTTTCCGCAATAACTTTCTTCTCTATAACAAATTCAGGAACAAACTCTTTCTGTTTGTAAGCCATTTCGAAAGAGCAGGCTTTGAAATCGCCAGTACCTTCATCCACGAAGAAGAACGCCCCTTCTTTTTTGCCAGAAATAGAGAAACAGTATTCTGGCAATTTTATGTTTACTCTTTTGAACCTCTTTTCTCTTTCGAGAAACAAAAAAGAGGTTTTCCTGACTGAGGTATCTTGAGGCAAAAACAAATAGCCTTTTTCTGACTTGAGTACAGCGCTTTGGGCAAGCAATTTGTCGGCAGACGTCCCCTTAGGCGGTTCAATCATTTCTACAACTTCTTTGTTTATGTTCACTAAAAACACTCGATTGGACAAATCGAAAACAAGAAGTTGACTCGATGAGAGGATGAAATAATACAGAGGAGATTCTGAAGGGATTTTGACGTTCTTCAGAAATTCCATTTCCGCCGAAAAAATGCTAATCGAGCCATTCTGTTTTGACACGATGAACTTTATGCCATCACCATTAAGACACCATAACAACGTTCCTGAAAAAGCGTTTTTCATATATCGGTTATTAGAATAGGGTTCGAATTATTTCATCCGTTGCTTTAATCGTACCATAAACAACTTTCAGAAGATCCATAAAAGGTTTTGAACCTTCTGGCAGAGGAGTAAGGGTTGGGTAATGAAATATCGTTGCAATTCCGTTGTAGTAGGCATCATTGTGAAGGCCTTTATGTAAAAGAGTGCAAATCACGATTGTATTTTCGCCCATGTTTACGCCAGCAGGATTAATACCAACCATATAAAGTCGAATAAATGGTAGCCATCCATGATACCTATCAACTGCGTTTTGGGGTACGATGTGATGGGTTTCTGTAGGGTGGCTATAGCGTCTCCATATTCTTGCCAGGGCAGATGAATGAGCCATGCTGAGAGCGATTTCAAGCAACGCAAACCCTGCGATAACAGTGGCGTTTTTAAGATAATCATCTAGATTAGGGATAGGCTGCCCGAGAATTGACACTCCGCCTTCTCCAACAATTGGCTCTTCGATTGCAGGGGGTTCTTCAACGGAAGGCACTGGTTGATAGGTTGGAGGTTCCGGATTCGTTATGGTAGTGCCAGTACCATAACCACCATTCGCCATGCCATGGGCTTTGGAGGCAGAGACGATAGCTGGAAGAAGAATCCCTATTATAACGACGCCGAAAAACAACACTGTGGCTGCCACCGCTACGACTTTTTCATTGATCTCGTGCTTTATGGAGTTCCTTGTAGGAGTGCATCCTTGCACGCATAAGAGAACGATACCGATAAGAATAAGCGCGAGCGGGAGAGATTCATACTTCCCAGCGTCTTTCGCCACTTCTTTTGGGGTGTTCTCCTCCTTTGTTTTGCCTTTGCGGCGTTTGAGGATGAAGAGGGTCATGAGGACTAGGCCAACTAGACCCAAAGCAATCAAAATGATACCAGCTATTAACATGTGATATTCCTCGCTTTTTGGATAGAATATACAAACTGGCGTCACGAAAGTGCTACACATTAAACTTTAACTATGTTAACCTTTGTGGTTTTTATACAAAAAATTTTCGGTTTTATATTTTTTGAAGCAAATTAACCATCTTTTCTCCAAAACAAAAAGGACCGGTTTAACCAGCCCTTCTTTTGTCTTAGAAATCGACTTTCTCAAGTCTCTTGGAGGAGATCTTATAGACCAGATAGTGAATCAATGCCGATAAGCCTATCGCCGCCCCAAGGCAAATGAACTGTATGCCGAGATTAAGTTCATTCAAGAACTCGCACCCAGGAACATACGGAAGCCCAATGGTAAAGATGCCGATATAGACGACATAACCGATGATGGTGAAGAGAGTCGACATAACGATCGATCTTCCGTTCTTGTAATAGATTGGGAAGAAGATGAGATCGGCAAGCGCATAACCGAATAAGGCAAAGGCTAAAAGCAAAACGAAACTGTTGAGAGTGAGGCCCGCATTGACTGGGTCTTCGGCAAGCTCACCCGCTTCTCTTGCTGCTTTTGCCGCATCCGCCATCGCCTGGTTAATCGTAAGGGCAAGCGGATATAAAGCACTTATGATGAGCACGAAAGCCACCTGCATGAGGATGACGGTGATGATTCTTGCTAAGACGATGTCTTTCTTACGGACAGGTAGCAAAGTCGAGTAAAGAAGATCGTTGCTTTGCTGTCCTTTGTTAGCGCCAAGAAAGAGAATTGGATAGCAAGTTAGAACGTAGATGAATCCAATCCCAAGAGGATAAATAGGGATGAGGATCATGAGTGGGAACAGAACGACGAAGAGATAGCATATCGGGTGCATCGATAATTTGAGTTCTTTATAAATCAAAGCTTTCATTGTTATCCTTGCTCCTTTCCAAATAGACCATGATCTGCTCAAGGTCAGGCTCCACTGGTTCGATGCCGTTTTTGATGAACGTTTCTTTCTTCTTGGAAGAAATGAGCCCTTCGATGCGGCCATCTAATTCTTTATAGGAAATATATTCATTCAAAAGGGACTTATTGGAGGTTTTGTCCTTTACGAACATATACGAATCGATGAAACCTTTCTTGGTTCCGCTATAAACGATCTCGCCATCGTGGATATAGGTGATGTCGGAAGCGCACTTATCGAGATCGCTTGTGATGTGGGTTGAGAAAAGAATCGCGCGGTCTTTCTTTTTGACGAGCTTATTGAAGATGTCGAGGATCTCATCTCTCGACACTGGGTCTAATCCGGAGGTAGGCTCATCGAGAATCAAAAGCTCAGCATCATGAGAGAGGGCGATGGCCACGCTGAACTTGACCTTCATTCCGCTAGATAGTTGCTCAATCTTCTTGTCGACATTGAGGTTGAATAAACGGCAAGCCTCTTCGAATTTATGCTCATCGAATTTCTTATAGAACCTCTTTGTCACGTTCATGAGTTGGCGGATTGTCTTATTCGGATAATAGTTAAGCTCACTTAAGGCAAAGCCGATTCTTTGTTTGCACTCAAGCTCATTCTCAGTCATATCCTTGTCGAAAGCATAAATGGATCCGCTTTCATAATGGATGAGATTCATGACGCATTTCAAAGTGGTCGTCTTGCCTGCCCCGTTCCTTCCGATGAAGCCCATGATTTGCCCTGGCTTGATATCGAAAGAGACATTCTTGAGGGAAAAAGAAGGGTACTTCTTACAGACGTTCTCGATCCTTAGAATCTCATTCATTGCTTATGGTCCTCCATGATCGAATAGAATAAGTCGGTTTTGAGGAGGGCTATTCCTCTTTTCTTATCACCCATGACCATAAGGGTCTCGCCTTCTTTGATGTCGAACATATCCCTGGCTTCCTTAGGAATGGTGATTTGACCTTTTGGCCCGACTTTAACGCTGACGATGAAGCGGTCCTGATATACTTCTGTCATTTCTTACTTTTCCTACCTTTCTTACTTAGCATACTCCTAAATATGGCTTTTGCAACAAAAAAGACCGCGGCTTGGCGGTCCTTTTTGGCAGATATTTTTTCAGGATGAATGCTTATTCAACGTCTTGAAGTGCGTCATATCCCTCTTCACCAGTTCTCACTTTGACGACATTCTCAACGTCATAGACGAAGATCTTGCCATCACCGATGTGACCGGTGTAAAGGACGCTCTTGGCGGTCTCAATGACATCTCTTACTGGAATCTTGCTGACGACGATGTCGACTTGGACTTTCGGCATGAGGTTAGTTTCAACTGCAACGCCACGATAGAACTCTTTCTGACCTTGTTGTACACCATAACCCATAACATGGGAGACGGTCATGCCGGTGATGCCGAGTTTGTTCATGGCATCTTTCAAAGCGTATAACCTTTCCTCTTTGAAGATGATTTCCACCTTCGTGAATTTCGGGGAGGACTTGCTGACTTTTTTGGTTTCTTCTTTCTTGATCACGCTGACTTCCACCGCTTCAGAAGCTGGGACAGAGCCAGTGACATGGAGAGCTTCTTCGCTCGTGTAATCAGCATAGGCGACAGTCGATGGAGCGAAGTCAGCATAGGCTGATGGAAGGCCGTGCTCAGTGCTATCTAAGCCTTTGAGCTCTTCGCTTCTGCTAACACGGAGACCAACGGTTTTCTTGATTAAGAAGAACACGCCGATCATCAAGGCAGTTGTGTATATAGCAACAGTGAGAACACCAAGGGTCTGAACTCCAAGCTGGTACCAATTGCCGGTGTAGAAGAGACCTTCGAGATGGGCTGGGGCGGCCGGGTTAGCAAGAAGACCGACAGCGATGGTTCCCCAGATACCATTAGCCATATGGACGCCAACAGCGCCAACAGGATCATCAATATGAAGTTTGAGGTCGAGCATCTCAACGACGACAACGACAAGGAGACCAGAGACAATACCGACAACGGTTGAGCCAATTGCGTCAAGAGCAACACAGCCAGCGGTAATGCCAACAAGACCAGCTAAGCAAGCATTGATGCACATAGAGACATCAGGTTTGCCGTTTTTGATCCAGGTGAAGATCATCGTGGTGACGGTCGCGACAGCTGGAGCGATTGTGGTGTTAAGGAAGATGGTGGCTAATTCGGAGGTGGTTGTAGCGGCAGCGCCATTGAAGCCATACCAACCAAACCAAAGGATGAAAGCACCTAAGGCGCCAAGAGGGATGGAGTGCCCTGGAATGGCGTTGATCTTGGTGACCTTGCCTTCTTTGTCGCGGACATATTTGCCAATACGAGGTCCAAGGAAGATGGCGCCGATCAAAGCGGAGATACCACCAACCATATGGATGGCGGTAGAGCCAGCGAAGTCATGGAAGCCTAGACCGGCAAGCCAGCCACCGCCCCAGATCCAGTGGGCTTCGATTGGATAAACGATCAAAGAGATGACCGCTGAATAGATGCAATAAGATGAGAATTTGGTTCTTTCTGCCATTGAACCAGAGACAATTGTCGCCGCGGTTGCGCAGAACACCAAATTGAAGACGAATGTTGAAGCACCGGTGAAACCTGAAGCAGGTTCTTCGATGAAGGAGGCAAACTTAGCAAAGAGATCGAGATTAGGAACTCCAACTAAACCAAACAGTGCGTCTTCGCCCATCATAAGACCAAAGCCAAGAATCATGAAGACGACCGTTCCAATACAGAAATCCATTAAGTTCTTCATGATGATGTTGCCTGCGTTCTTCGCTCTTGTGAAACCTGTTTCCACCATGGCGAAACCCGCTTGCATGAAGAAGACCAAAGCGGCTCCTATCAAATACCAAAACTCAATTGTCATAAAGGAATCCTCCAAAACCGAGAGATGGGAAGATTTTTCCCTCTCACATGGCAAATAGTCTAGTTTTCCCTTATATAAACTGTCAATAGTTATTTACACAAAACGATTTTTTTGTTTTTTTGGTTGGGTATCGTTGTCGCTGGTAATCGGCTTCTTATTAGGGTTTATCGGTACTTTATCTTAATTATTTAAGATGTCGCATCGAGGTAAATTAATGTTTACTTTCTACGTATATAATTATTTACATAACCAAAAGTTCCCGGCAAAAAAAGAAAAAACCCTTCCTCAAGAAGGGCTTAGTTGTTGTTATTCTGTGATCGGTGCACCGTCTTGATAATAGATGTGGGTATAGACCTTACCGGTGACTGTATACGTTGCGGAAACACGGGCGGTTGAAATTGTGTAGGATTGATGAGTGTCCTCAACGAAGAAGGAAGTGCTGATTGAGGCGGTTCTATATCCATCAGGCGTAATCTCTAAGTGGAAGGTTTTGTGTCCCGAGTATGGCGTGCCATGTTGATATTCATAAACATCATAATCGACAGAGACATGTATGTTGATGTTGGCTTCATCAAAATCATGAGATAGAACGAAGGAAGCATCGAGGGTTATCTTTTGGAAGGCCGCACTATAAGTGTTGGCGTCATTGCCTGTTGTTATACTAGCAATCACCGAATCATTATTCGCGGTTGAGCCTTTGTTCTCATATTCCGTGACATTTAAGGTCAAATTGAAGATTGAGCTCATGCCGTAGCCATCATTTACCTCGAGAACGATCTTATAAGTGCCGATTTCCGACAAATCGTATTCCCCTTCTTTGACGGTGATGTTTGGCATGAGGTTGAACTCACTTTGATCATAGGCGGATATGCCCATGTCTTTGTAGTTAAGGACGGTGTATTTATTCTTCGCAACGCTTGCTTCCCCTTCCGTCACTTTTTCGCCAGCCATCATGAAGTAAGGGCTATTGTCAGGGACGACCATTGCTTGGAATTCATAGGCAACCATTTCGTATTCATAGCTCGCAGCCTTTTCTTTCTTGCTGGGCTCGTAAGTGTACAAAGTGACCTTAGATGTCCCAAGCTGTTCGGATTCAAGGCAATTGCTTTCGTTTAAGGAAACGATTTGTTTGTTTTCGATCTCGACTTCGACACTCGCATATCTTGTTGGGCAAGAATACGGAAGTTTAGAGGTTTCGCCCTTATACATCTGGACATATTTCTTCGTGAGCTCAAAGCCATCTTTCGCCATGACCTTCGATTTCAAAGAAACCGAAGCCGAAGATCCCTCAAAGGTCGCGGTTATTGTAGCAGAGCCTTCTTTTAGTCCGCTTACAGCCCCATCGTAATTGACTGAGATGACCTTTTTATCGCTTGATTGCCAACTGACTCGGCCTTTTACGTCTTCGCTTACGTCTTTGCCATCCTGGTCGATGACGGTGGCTTGATAATGAACAGCGCCCGTATTTGTGAAAACGATGCCATCATTAAGCACTTCTAGGCTGACGCTATAGCTTCTTTCCACATGAGGTCGGATTGAAGTTGTCTCGTTATTCTTTTCCGAAGAGGAGTCCGCGCCAAAAAGAATTGAGCAACTGCTTAGACAAAGGAAAATTGGAAGCAAACTAAGCAAACCTTTTCTTTTCATGACACCATTTTATCATGACAAAAATACAAAATACTCCCAATAAGGGAGTTAACCTTGAGAAACGCACTTCGATTTATGTTTTTGGATTTTTTGAAATATTTCTTACTTATCGGTCCAAGTCCAAATAAGTAATTATATTTGAGCATATTAGCTATGAACCGCTTACATCGTGTTAGGGTTTGCTTGTAAAGAGGGTTTGGCAGTGACGCAGCTAAGCCCATCTTAAACATTCAAAGGAGGAAACACGAATGTCTAAGAAAAGACTTTCCACTGCGGCCTTTTGGGAATAACAATTCATATTGCCGTAGTCGCCCTTGCGTTAGGTGTAACAATGGAGGTTCTCGGAAATAGCAAAACCTATTCCAGCATCTTCAACACTTATCTTGGAAAAGGGCAAGCCCACACCACCACAATCGAAGGAGCAGAGGATTGGGATACTGATTATTACGATCAGACTTGCCATAATTACCCCGCTTATTAATGAGAATCTGCTATGTCAAAGAAGGGATTTTATAAGCTTGTAGAACTATTAGGGCTTGCCCCGCCATCATTTGCGGTTTTGGAAATCCGCTCTATATCTTTTTCTGGATTAGTGCTTTGTTCATCGACCATGCTTCCAGCGAAAGTATAGTGTTTGAGCTTGCCTTCTTTCTCTAATTGATAATAGGCTTCAGCGTCCTTACTTTGGCAAAAGAAAAACCGCCCTCATGGACGGTCAATGCTTTAGGCAATAAAAAATGGTGGAGCATAACGGGATCGAACCGTCGACCTCATCGTTGCGAACGATGCGCTCTCCCAACTGAGCTAATGCCCCAACCGCTCGAACATTATAGTTAGCAAATGGCGTTCTTACAAGAAATCTTCTTTACGAAGAGAGGAGAAAAGGGCCCTTGAAGTCAAAGGCCCTTTATGGAGGGTATCACGCAAACAGAAGCAAAGGGCTCTTCATCTCCTTCGCTTCCTCGTGAAGGCAAGTTGATTAACGTCTTATTTGCCTGAGGTTTTGTGATACTCTTCGACAAGATTCGTTTTCTTGCGACAAGCACCGCATCCGCAGCAAGATGGGCAATTCCCTGGGCAATCAGAACCAAGGGATTTCCCGGTTTTCTTTTTGAGGATGACGTTCCAAACGAAAACGCCAACGACAAACGAGACGGCAGCAATTATGATGAGAATTTCATACCACTGCATAGTTTTTCACCTTACGCTCCGACAGCGAGCGCTTCTTTCTGTCTCTTAGAGACAACGATGCCGCAGCCGACGATAGCGCCGACAACAACCAAGGTGACGATAAGACCAAGCCACCAGGCAAAGACATAGGCCGCGCCGATCCAGTAGATGAGAAGAGCGACGACGTATGACATGGCGAACCACCAAAGAAGGGTGAGCCAGAAGTGTTTGCCTTTGAGTTCACCATGGGCAGCGCCGATAGCGGCGAAGCATGGGATGGTGAAGAGGTTATAAGCGGCAAAGCTATAAGCGCCGGCCGCATTGAGGGCGATGGTGCCTTCATTAAGGCCAAGCTCGGCCATGGTGGCAACGACATCTTCTTTAGCGATAAGACCAGTGACGGTAGCAACGCAGTATTTCCAGCCTTCAGCGCCATAGGTCCAACCGCCTTCGAGGCAGCCAAGAGGATAGAAGAAGAATCTAAGACCTTGACCAAGAGTGCCAAGGATGGACCACTCCATGTTGTAGGCAAGTTCCATCTCCTCTTCTTCGTTCATGACTTCGACGAAGTATGGGTAGACGTTTCCGCCAAGGTTGAAGGTAGCATCTTCTAAGGAACTGTTGAAAGCGTTGTTGTACCAGAAGTCCCAACCGAAGTTGCTGAGGAACCAAATGACGATCGTGCAGGCAAGGATGATGGTGCCGGCTTTGATCATATAGTGTTTGAACTTCTCCCAAAGGAGGGCTCCGACGTTACGGGCTTGTGGCCAGTGATAGGCTGGAAGCTCCATGACGAATGGGGAGACATAACGATCTTTGGAGAAGAGCTTGAGGAATAAAGCGAAGATGACCGCGGCAGCGATACCACCGAGGTAAATGGTGAAGACGAAAATGTCGCCAGCAGCGCCAACCCAGGTTCCGATGCCAGCAAGCATCGCCCAGATTGGGGCTTTAGCACCGCAAGAGAAGCAAGTCATCAAGCGAATGGTAAGACGTTTTTCTTTATCATCTTCAAGGGTTCTCGTGGCCATGATGGCTGGGACCGAGCAACCAAATCCGGTAAGCATTGGGATGAAAGCCTTTCCTGAGAGGCCGAACTTACGGAAAGCGCGGTCAAGGATGAAGGCGATACGGGACATGTAACCAGAATCTTCAAGGATGGCGATGAAGAAGAATAAGAGCATGATCTGCGGGACAAAGCTTAAGACCGCGGATAAGCCGCCTAAGACACCATCAAGGAGCAAGGAGGTGTACCAGGTTTCTGGCATGATGCTTCCAAGGTTCTCGATGATTAAGGAGTCTGTGAACCAGCCAAACCAAGACTGGAGGAAGACGCCTAGCGATGGGATGCCGTCGAGAGG
>JAILRR010000058.1 GCA_024698065.1 Bacilli bacterium | reverse complement strand
TGTCAGTCCAGGATCGAGAGAGCGAACGAAAGACATGTCGCTTAGATATAGACCCATGAGCCTTGAATTGACTTGATCGATTTCGGCCATGCTCTTCTTGAGGTTCTTCGCGTCTTTGACTAGGTCATAGGCAAGAATCGGCGAGATGAAGAGTCCAGCGATTTTGGCATTGTCGAAAGCCACTTTTTCTTTCTCTAGCGCGAAAGCATATATCGGGAGCTGAAGCGAAAGTCCGAACTCGTTGAATGAAGCTTCATCGAATTTGGTTCCACCGGTCTTATAGTCGATGATTAAGGCGTATCTTTCATTGTTGAAGTCAAAGGTGATGACTTTGTCGTATCTACCTGTGACGGTGATGTCATCGAAATCGATATTGAAAGCACCTTCAGCCAGGAACTTTGGGTTCTTTAGGCCTGCCTCATATTGCTTTTGGAAATCAAGCGACTTAGAGCAATAGGAACGGAGGTTCTCGATGAGGGCTTTTTCCTTCTTAGTGAAAGGGACTTTCTTCTCGTGAGGGTTACCTTTTGGATCGGGGATTAAACCTTCTTCATAGCTTATCGCTAAGTCATAGGCTTTATCGAAATTGAAAGCAGGATCGGTATGATACATCTCAAGAGTCTTATGGAAGACGTTGCCAATCCTTGCCGGGAAGAAGGATGGAGAGTCATCTAGATATAAGACGTTATTGAGAAGATATTTGAACGGACAGGAATTATAGTTCTCTAGACTTGAGGCAGAGTATCTCCTCTTGCTTCTAAGGATTTTCTTCCCTTTGAAGGTAAAGTCATATTTTCTGTAACCGTCCAATTGAGAAACCTTTTTATAGGCTTCTCTTCTTTTGTCATCGGTTAGGTAATTTTGGTATTCGTCTTCAAGGGCGGCAAAAAGGAACCCACCTCTATCGTGAGCGTATTCATATGGGCCATTCTCATCTTCCGCGACAGGATTAGAAATGACCTTCATCTTGTATTTCGTTTGGGATCCAGAAAGGAAGAAATGGTTATCGAAGCCTAGTTCAAAGAAGGTGATGAGTTTGACGGAATTGTTGCTTAGCAAAGCGTCCACCCTCACGCTGTCATTAAGCGATTTCTCTTTTGAGGTGGTTAAGCCAATAAGTGCTTTTTCTTTGTCGCTAAATAGGCCAGATTCATCGCTTACCTTAGGGTAAGTTCCCATTGAGAAATTGAGGCAGTATAAATGGCCGTCTGGTGGACAAACTGGCTCATCCAAGACCTGAATCATGTTCTTGTATTTTGGGTCGTATGGCGTCTTCTCTTTTGCGATGTCATCATAAATCGAGACGGTTTTTGCAGGGTCTTTTTCGAAAACGACCGCAAATTCGCGGGCAAATTTCTCAATCGTGTCTGTGTCTTTTTCTTCCGGATATTTCTCTCTCATCAAAGAGATCGCATCTTCTAATCCCTTCTCAAGATAGGCTTCTCGAAAACACTTATAGACACCTTGGTCAAAGAGCCTTTCTTTGAGTTTGATTCCAATCGTGAATCCATACATCTTGTTGAACTCATTGATAAGAGGGGCATAGTCCGAAGCCAAGCCATAAACATAAATGTTCTCAATCGGGGTTTTATTCACGTCTAAGTCATAGGCGATTTTGTTATAGACGAAATGCAGTTCCTCATATGGGTCAACGAACTTATTGATCACATTGGTTGAAGGGTCTTTATGGTCTTCAATCTCATAATCGATTTGGAGAAAACCATGGACACGGTTCAAATACTTGATGATGGTCTCTCCTTCATTGTAGTAACCGCTTATAAGGACATGAGCGTTCTCGAATGTCTTCTCAGGGTAAGCGGTCTTAAAAAGAATATGGTTCTTGATGAGCTCGTCTCTTAAGGAAGAGTACTTTTTGACCTCCACTCCATTGTCGAAATACGGAGCAGTGAATGCCTCAAGGAGATCTTTGGCAACGAGATACTTGTAACCCTTACCTAGAAGGAACCTCAAAGCCCTGTCATCGTAGTTGTAGTCAAAAAGGGCCCTAAGTTCAGGGAGGCTCATGACGGTAATATCAAGATAAGGGCTCTTGTACTTCTTCTTGAGGTAATAGTCCTTTCTTGATGGATGAGCGATGACAATATGCTTTTTTTCGGGAGTAAAGAGGTAAGGCATGTATTCGCTTAATGTTTCGGTTTGTAGGCTCTGGTGGCTTTAACAGCTTCGACCCAGCCTTCATAGAGGGACTCCGCTTCTGCTTTGTCCATTTTTGGGGTGAAGCGCTTTGCTTCTTGGTGGCTTGCAAGTATGTCTTTGTAGTCCGTGAAGAAACCACAGGCAAGACCCGCTAAATATCCAGCGCCCAAAACCGTGGTCTGGATGCATTTAGGAAGAGAGACGTCGCACTGGAGGATATCGCTTTGGAATTGCATCAAAAGAGAATTATCAGATGCTCCTCCGTCGACTCTAAGGGTTCTGAGTGGAAGTCCAGAATCCTTGATCATCGTGTCGAAGACATCACGGGATTGGTAGGCGATGCTATAGAGGGTGGCCCTAGTGATGTTGTGGCGGTCTGCGCCGCGCGTTAAGCCAAGGATGGCGCCGCGAGCGTCATCATCCCAATATGGCGTTCCTAAACCGACGAAAGCCGGAACGACATAAACGCCATTGGTGTCAGGCTTTCTCTCCGCGTATTCTTCGCACATGGAAGATTTCTTGAACCAGGCCATCTCATCGCGAAGCCACTGAACCGCCGCACCACCAATGAAGACAGAGCCTTCGAGTGCGTATGTAGTCTTTCCATTGATTCTCCAACCAACCGTGGTAAGGAGTCCGTTTTTGGAAATGATAGGCGTCTCACCGATGTTCATGAGCATGAAGCAGCCGGTGCCATAGGTGTTTTTGCTATCGCCTTTGTCGAAGCAACATTGTCCAAACAAAGCTGCTTGCTGGTCACCTGCCACACCGTAGATATGGATATGGCCACCGAAGAAGCTCGCCTCACCATAATCGGCCGAGTTATCAAGGACCTTTGGCAGCATGTTTTTGTTGACGCCCCAAAGCTCACAAAGCTCATCATCCCAATCCATGGTGAAGATGTTGAAGAGAAGAGTTCTCGAAGCGTTGCTCACGTCGGTGTAATGATTGCCTCTTGTCATCTTGTAGATAAGCCAAGAGTCAACCGTGCCAAATAACAAATCGCCATTGTTCATCTTTTCCTCTGCGCCAGGAACGTTCTCCAAAATGAAGCGGATCTTCGAAGCGCTGAAATAGGGATTCACACGCAAACCGGTCTTTGAACGGATGAACTCATCTTTGTCCATGTAGCGTTCGCAGATAGGATGGGTTTGCCTTGATTGCCAAACGATGGCAGGATAGATGGCCTTGCCGGTCTTCTTGTCCCAGACGATGGTTGTCTCACGCTGATTGGCGATACCAAAACCGGCAATCTGCTCAAAGCTGATATTGGCTTTGATCATGAGCTCGTTGACGACGTCGACAGCGCTCACCCATAACTCATCAGGGTCTTGTTCAACCCAGCCAGGTTCTGGATAAGAGCAACGGAGAGGACGTTGAGCCATCTCAAGTTCTTTGCCTTTGTTGGAGATAAGAATAGCGCGTGTTGAGGTCGTGCCTTGATCGATAGCGATTATGTATTTTTCCATGTCTAAATTATAACCCTTTATGTGTGCGCGTAGAAGAGCGAGAAAAGAAAAAATCCACGGGGGTTTTGCCGTGGATTTCATTAACTTTTATTTCTTCAACGAGGCAAGTCTCGCTTCGATGTCGTCTATCTCTTTGACGATGTCTTTAGAGAGAACCTCGCAACCGTTTTTGGTGATGAGCAAATCATCCTCAATGCGGACTCCGATGTTCTTCTCGGCGATATATAAACCTGGCTCATCGCTGATGACCATGCCTGGCTCAAGTTTGAGTTTCTTATACTCTGGAGTGCAAGGGACCTTATATGGGTCATGGGTGTCTAAACCGATGAGGTGACTGACGCCATGGAAGTAATATTTGGAGATATCCTCTTTCTTCTCGATGATGCCGTGTCTTAGGCATTCGCTAGAGAGGTATTCGATGGTCGCGTTTTGAAGTTCTTCGATCGTAAGACCAGGTTTGGCGATGGAGGCAATCATCTTGTTGCAACCAAGGACAATGGAATAGATGAGTCTTTGGAAATCATTGAACTTGCCATTAACTGGAGCGCACCTTGTGATGTCGGCACAGTAATAGTTTTGTCTGGCTCCAAGATCGCTAAGCAAGAGGTCGCCGTTTTTGACTACTCCTTGCGGATTTGGGTAATGGAGGATAGCGGCATTTCTGCCTGAGGCCATGATGGTGTTGAAGGAAACGCCTTGATAGCCATTCTCATCGTTGATGATGTGATGGAAGACGTCAGCAAGCTCATATTCCTTCATGCCATCTTTCATGTTCGCCCAGATGGCGTAAATGCCAAGTTTGGTGACTCTGATGGCTTCTCTGAATTCATCGATTTCACGAGCGCTCTTGCGTAGACGCAAAGTGGTGATGAGAGGGAAAGCGTCATTGACGATGACATCGCTATAAGTGTTCTCAATGGTGCGCTTCATATCATGGGTGGTCGTGTCATCGGCGATTTTGATTTCACGGTCGAGGTCGAGATAGACGCGTTTGATATCGCCATAGGCGTTATCACCTAAAATCATCTCAAGCTTGGCTTGGAGGGAGATGTTCGTCATGACGTTGCTGATGCCGCTTATGGCGCTAGCCTCGTCGCTTTTTAGTCTCTTTCCGTACCACTTCTCTTTTCTTTCGTCGAATGGGCTAATGAAGAGATATTCTTTCATCTCGCCTTCGCTGTTCAGAAGAAGAAGGATGCTATCAGGCTGGTCGATGCCAGTTAGGTAATAGAAGTTACGGTTAACCTCAAAAGGGTATCCTTCATCGGCAGAAGAGACTTTCTCGACTCCGCTATAAAGGATCATGAGGCTTGGGGATTCCATCAAGTTGACGGCCCTTTGCCTTCTTTCTGCATATTCATTTGGACTGATCATTGTTCTTTTCTCCTTTTCACTAAGGACTCTTTTTCGTTATCTATGCTGATTAGATTCGCGTACTTCTCAATGAGAGGCTTAACTATCTTAGCATCGCCAGAAAGCTTTAGAGAAACTTTCTCTAAAAAGTTTTGCTCGCTTATGGTCGCTCCTAGGCGAGTGGCTTCCTTCTCGAAAGTTGAGAAGTCGCTATAACCCATTGAAAGGGAGGCTTCATATCCCTCAACAAGGTCGGCCATAACAGTTTCTTCCACCGCCTTGAGGCCAACATCTCGGTAAGTTCTCGTGAGCCTTCCTAGACCAAGCTTAGTACCGCCGAAATAACGGACAACAACCAAGAGGACATGGTCCACTTCCCTGCCTCTAAGGATTTCTAGCAAAGGGAGGCCCGTGCTTCTAGCTGGCTCACCTTCGTCGCTGCATCTCTCAAAAGGAAGGAGTCTTGCGGCATAAGGATAATGCGTGGCCTTAGGGTATTCTTCCCTAACCTTCGCCAAAAGGCCTCCGATTTCCTTTTCATCATCGAAAGGAATCACGAGGCCGATGAAACGAGATCCGAGAATCACGAATTCATATATGTGTTTGGCGAAAGGGTAATTCATTAAGCGGATACGACACTTGCGGCGTGAGCGAAGTAACCATTGCTGCCCCATGGAGTTCCGTGCGAGGAAGGTTGAGTGCCGATAGTAGAAGAATAATTGCCCGCCAAGAACTCGTAGATGGTTCCTTCATAGAAGGCCACAACAACATCGGCATCTGGCAAGGACTGATAATTGAGCCCAAAGTCTTCAAAGATGCTTGCGACCATTGGTTTACTGGTGACTCCACCAAAGCCAGCAGGTTTGATGTTGGCAAGGAGAGGGAGGATGCTCTCTTTCATGAGCGTGATGAAATGCTCGTAGTTGTTGGCGTTAGGATGGAAATTCGTCGAGGATAAGTTGTTGGTGAAGTAGTTAGCGCCCTGAGCATAAGCCTTCATGTCTTCATAGAAGACACGTCCGAAACCGGCTTTGAATTTGGCTTCGAAGGTGTTCCACGTATGGCCAGAGCTCAAAGTGATGTATTCTGAGATGCTCTTTCCGCTAGCGGAGTGTACAGAATCAGCGCCCATCGAGACGGCTCGCATGCCATAACTGTCTTTGGTCATTTCGTACTCGACATAGAGAGATGCGACATCCATGACGTTGGAATCAAGCCATTCGGTGACGTCAGCGATTTCCTCGCTCGTGAGGCTATTAGGATTCGAGCCAACGAAGATGGTGTATATGTCCTTGTAAACGCTGATCTTATCGTTTGGATCATAATTTGGTAAGTACTTGGCGAGATTAACTGTAGCGCCACCATTCTCGAAACTAAGGAGGTTAGAGAGAACGACATCGCCACCGGTGTAGACACCACTCATGGCTTCTTCGTTGCTAGCGTTATAGACCCTCGTGTAGATGGAGTCGCCATTCTTAGCGAAATTACTAAGAGCGGTGAGATTGCCAGGCGTATTAAACAAAGCACCAATGGCAGATGGATCGGAACCGATATCGATATAACCGGTGCCGTCATATAGCTTTTCAATCAAACCGATGAAGCTATTAATGGCGCCTTTATGGGTGTCAGCCACCGCATCATAAGTATCAAGTCTTGCCTTGTTCATTCCGATGATGGCGTTCGTATCAAAGGCAACCTCAACCTTGCTCATGTTGCCATCGCAGGTGACGCTGATCATGTGACCAAGAACGATATCAGTCATCGAAGAGCCATCGTTGATGATGTACTCGTTGACACCTGAGCTGATGGTGTTTGGGGTGACGCTATATAACGCCCCTGCCTTGAGATAGGAAACAACTGGGGTATTAGCACCAGAATAGGTGATCGTAAGCGAATTCACAGGTGTTGAAACAGGAAGAGCAAAGCTCATCGCGTTCGGAGTGTAGGCGACCTTAGCGCCAGAGTAATTGTTGAAATGAAGCTTGTTGCTAAGGAACTCGCTGGCCTGGAGAGGAATGATGTCGCGAATCATGTCGACATCGTTGACGGCATAGAGGATCTCAGCGATCTCGGATGGGCTAAGGCTCTCAAGGGTGTTAGCGTCCACACTGACGCTCGAACCGCTGATAAGGCCAAGGTCGAAGGCTTTGCAAAGAAGGCCAGAATCCTGGGCGTCATTGATGAGCATCGCGGCCAATTCGTCTCCCCACTTGTCGCTTGGGAAGTTCTTGATCTTGGAGAGGAGTTTGGCTTCGCTATCGAAATAGGATGAATCGATGGTCTCATTATATGAGAGGGAAGCAAGTGTCGAATCCTTGAAGACTTTGTACATCGCCTGCTCGAAGACGCTCAAATCGGTCTTGGTCTCAGCTGGGCTATCATCAGGCTCCAAGAGATAGCAAGCGCCGTCTTTGGAGAAGATAAAGGACTCATTAAGGCCATTAAGGATATCCCTGACCTTAGTGATGCTAGCTTTGCTAGAGAACTCGGTTAGAGCGGATGGATCTCCGTTGATAAGGCCAATGGTCTCGGCAAGACGATTGATTTCCTCGTTGTCGTAATGGTTAAGGAAGGTTGGGGTGAGAAGTCTAGGAGCATCAGGATCCTTGACGAAGGAGCCACTGCCTTCATCGAAAGCGATGTCGTAATAGTAGGCATAATATGGGTTTGAACGGCTGAACTTGACGTCATCAAGAGAAACCTCATCAATCGTTAAAGCGACGGCATTAGGAACCGCGTCATAGGTCCAATCGCAGTCATTGAGAACATCAAGAAGCGAGGCTAACTCGCTAGGAACGAGATCCGAGATGCTCGAATGTTCGAGATCATTAAGGAGATCTGAATCGGCGGTGATCCTCTTGAGGAGAGTGTTGATGGAATTTGGAATGCCAGTGCCGGTGATATTGTCGGTGGCAATGCTATCGGCTGTCGTTGAAAGAGGGTCGACCTCAGGATAGTAGGTAGCAGCAAGGTACTTGGCTTTGCTTGTGGCATCGCTATATAAAGAAGCGTTCGCCATGTCTTTTGGCGAAGAA
>JAILRR010000002.1 GCA_024698065.1 Bacilli bacterium | reverse complement strand
GTAACTTTCAAATCGGGACGGGATTTGCAGATAATTTCATCCACGCCTTGTCCGACTGTGCCGTATCCAAGTATAGCAATATTCATCTTATTCGCCTTTCTTCTTATAGAGAGCCAAACACCTGTTGAAAGAGGCTTCAACGAATCTATATGGGTGCTTGGTTTTCTTTGAATCGACACTTGCGATGAGAGCGTCAGCCTGCTCGTTATCTTTGTAGAAGATGATGAGGGTTGATCCGCTTCCGGAGATGGTCATTGGAAGGCCTAATTTGTTACAGGCTTTTTCGATTAATGAATAATCATCAATGAGTCGTGCTCTATATGGGACGTGGATGTAGTCTTCCAAGGCTTCGTTGATCTTCTCAAGGTCACCTTCTTTGAAGGACTTCATCAAAAGAGGAATCCTCTCTTTCTGGAACTTCCAGATATCGACCTCGTAGTCTTTTGGAAGGATGGCACGCGCTTCTTCGGTGCTGACCTTTTGCTCTGGGACGAAGAGAAGTGCTTTCAAAGCTGGATGGATGTCATGTTTCTTGACGGTGATTTTGCCATCTTCGACATGAGCCTCGCATAAGCCTCCTAAGAGACATGGGGCGACATTGTCTGGATGCCCTTCCATCTTGGCAGCGATTTCAAGGAGCTCTTCTTTCGTGTGAAGTTCATTGCAGATTGAATTCGCACCTAATAAGCCAGCGACGATAGCAGACGCTGAACTTCCTAAGCCTCTAGAAAGAGGGATGGATTGTCTCACTAGTGTGATGTCCGCTGGGACATAAGGGATGTCGAAATGTTTGAAATATTCTTTGTAGGCCTTTTGGGCAAGGTTCTCTCCTTTGAAGGAGAAGCCTCTAAGGATGTCTTTGTCACTCTTCTTGAAGATAAATTCGTTATTGATTGAAAGAGCAACACCACAGATGTCGAATCCTGGACCAAGGTTTGCGCTTGTGGCAGGGGCAAGGATTTTGTAGGCAGGTTCCTTAAGCATTCTCTTGTGGAATCTCTCTTTGGAGATTAAGAAACGAGGAGTCTTGTTCTCAAGAACCTTTTTTAATTGAGGTGGAAGAGGAACGTTATATTCATTCTCGAGAATCGATAAAGCTTCTTTCTGATCTTTATACGCTCTTCCAAATGAATGGCAGATTGTGTCTGGGAACTTAAGAGGCGAAGCAGTTGACACAATAAGAGTGAGATTCTTCGTATCTCTCTTGAATGAAGCTTCATACGCAACGGATGTATGTGGGTCGATAAGGTATTTCTCTTTGTTGTAGAGATCGACGATTGAACCAAGGCTCTCATTCTCTTCGACGCAGTAGGCTTCGAAGTTCTCTCTGATGGCCTTCATGGTCTTCTTGTCTGCTTCGAAGATCTTGTTGGCCTTAAGCTCTTCCATCCATTTCTTTGTGGATGCGCTTGACTTGGAAGCAAGATAAAGAAGTCTTTCGAGGTTGCTTGAGATAAGGATGTCCATCGATGGGGAAGAGGTCTTGATGAATTCTCTTTCACGAAGGTCATATTTACCTGTCTCAAGGAAGTCAGGAAGGATTCTATTTGGGTTAGAAGCGATGACGAGTTTCTCAATTGGGCAACCCATGAGCTTTGCTAAATACCCAGCAAAAATGTCACCAAAGTTACCGGTTGGGACAATCGCATCAATCTTTTCGCCTAGCTTGATCTTCTTTTCTTTGACGAGACCAATATAGGCAGCGAAGTAATAAACGATCTGAGGAAGGAGGCGGAATGGGTTGATGGAGTTTGCGCTAGAGAAAGCGTCTTCTTTCGTTCCTTCAAGCATTGTCTTCTTGATTAAGGTTTGGCAATCATCGAAGTTGCCATCGGCAAGGGCGAACGCTCTAGCGGTTGAGGAAGAGAAAGAAAGCATCTGTCTCTCTTGGACGTAAGAGATTCCTCCATTAGGGTAGAGGACGCTTACTTCAACAGAAGGGAGGGCTCTGAAAGCACTGAGAACCGCGCTTCCGGTATCGCCGCTTGTAGCGGTCAATATATGAAGCTTCTTCTGGCCATGTTTCTTTAGTGCGACTTCCATGAGATGTGGAAGAAGGGAAAGGGCCATATCCTTGAAGGTAAGTGTCGGTCCGTGGAAAAGCTCCAAGAAGGATTTTCCTTCAATATGCTTGAGGCCAATGATTCGCTCAGGGAAGTTCTTCTTTCCATAAGCTTTCTCAATCGCGTTCTTCACTTCTTCATCCGTGAAATCGTCGAGATATGGCCTAAGGACTTTATAGGCAAGTTCGGTATAAGAAAGATCAAGACATTCTTTGATGTCGAGGGAATGAATCTCCTTCGGGAGATAGAGTCCGCCATCACTGGCAATGCCTAACAACATTGCCTTTGAAGCACTGATGAAATCCTTGTCGTTGCGTGTTGAGTAAAACATGATAAGTAATTATGTGGTCATTGAGAAATATTCTCAATAACGGAACAAATAAAACCGCTTTCATAGAGACACCGAGGGGAATTCTTTCATTGTAAAGAGAAGGAGCCAGCCCATATAATCAAAATATCTTGAGGAGAAATATCCATGGAAGAAGAAGAGAAAAAGATTGTATCTGAAGAATCAGAAAAGCCGACAACCGTTACTTTTGATCTCGGCATTGTCGCGTTCTTTACGGCTTTAGGCAGCCTTGCCCTTAACTTGATATTTATCTTTATCTTTTTATGTGGCGCTACCGGTGCTGCTCGTGCTTTTAAAATCATCGAGATCATCGTCTTCATCGCAGCCGTTACTTTCTACGTCATCCCAATGTTCAAAGACAGAAAAGTAAAGTTAGACGGAACCCTTGTCTTGCTTCTCTTGTCTGCGTTGACGATGCTTAGGTTCTAAGAAAGATCCAAAAAATAAGCTCTCCATGAGGGCTTTTTTGTTTAATTACACATCCATTTTCACAAAAGGTGTAGAAATACACTATCAAAATGTAAAAAGGTGTAGAAATACACTTTTTTCGCAATATAATGTAGGTATGGGATTAAAAAGTGTCAGGATTAGCAAAGGACTTACACAGGCTGAAGCGGCCTCCATCGCGGGAGTAAGCTTAGAGTCTTACAAAAACCATGAATTGGGCCGAAGCAAGATTGACTCGCCTCTTGGGAGAATGATTTTCAAAAGCATTTCATCGTACGAAAAATACTCGTTTGATCAGGGTGTTTTGACAATTGATGAGATAAAAACTGCTGTTTCTTCTGTTCTTGAAGAAAAGGATGTTTCCTTTGCCTATTTGTTTGGATCGTACGCAAAAGGGGAGGCAAATGAACGCAGTGACGTTGACCTCTTAATATCTGGTTCGATTACTGGTCTCGATTTCTTTAGCCTTGGCGGTGAGTTAGAACGCGCTTTGCACAAGAGGGTGGACGTTATCCGACTTGAGGATATCGCTTCAAATGCTGAGTTGATTCAAGAGATTTTGAAAAGCGGGGTAAGAATCTATGAGAAGAGATAAAGACGACCGTTATTACGCCGAAATATTGCTTGGGGAAGTTAACAAGCTTCTCGACTTCGCCTCTAGAGTTGATTTCTCTGAACCAGAGAAGAACGAGGAAGCCATTTACGCGATGAATTTCTGTATCGTTCAGATAAGAGAGAACATCAATTTCCTATCCGCTGATTTCCAAGTGAACAAACTTGGCATAAGGGTTGGTCAGTTCTCTGATTTCAGGAATCTATTAGTCCATGAATACGGCAAAACCGATTACTCTGCTTACCGCGATTTAGTGGACCGCGATATGAAAAAGCTTAAGGCTAACCTTGAAGCGTATCTTGGAATCTAATTCTTAGAAAATTATTTGTTTAAAAGTCGCTTTGCTATTGAGGCAGCGGCTTTTTTTCCTGCTCCCATGGCAAGGATGACTGTCGCAGCGCCTGTTACGGCATCGCCTCCAGCGAAGACATTCTGACGGGTCGTCTCTTCCTCTTCGTTTACGATGAGGCAGCCATGTTTCTCTACCTCAATGCCAGCGGTGGTGTTCTTGATAAGAGGGTTTGGAGAAGTGCCTAAAGCCATGATGACACAGTCAAAATCCTCTACAAATTCGCTGTCTTTTACTGGAACTGGGCTTCTTCTTCCTGAAGCATCAGGCTCTCCAAGCTCCATTCTTATGCACTTCAAAGAGGAGACTGATCCCTGTTCGTTTCCAAGTATCTCGATTGGGTTGGTAAGGAGTTCGAATTTGATTCCTTCTTCTTTGGCGTGCTCAACTTCCTCGACTCTGGCAGGAAGCTCTTTCTCGGTGCGGCGGTAGACGATAGAAACCTCGGCGCCAAGTCTTCTTGCGCATCTAGCAGCATCCATCGCGACGTTGCCTCCTCCGACGACAGCAACCTTCTTCGCATGGAAGATAGGGGTGTTGCTCTCTGGGAGATAAGCGCCCATAAGGTTGATTCTCGTTAAGAATTCATTCGCGCTGAAAACATTCTTCAAAGATTCGCCAGGGATTCCCATGAATTTAGGAAGTCCTGCGCCTGATCCCACAAAGACGGCTTCATATCCTTCTTCGAAAAGCTCATCGATGGTGATGGTCTTTCCAATGACGACATTGGTCTCGATGTGCACGCCTAAATCTTTAAGTCCTTCAATCTCTCTAGCGACGATTTTCTTAGGAAGACGGAATTCAGGGATGCCATAGATGAGGACGCCCCCTGCTTTATGGAGGGCTTCATAAATGGTGACTTCAAAGCCTTGTTTGGCTAGGTCGCTAGCGCAAGCAAGACCACTAGGGCCGCTTCCGACAACAGCCACTTTGTGGCCGTTGCTCTCTGGTTTGGCGGCTTTGGTCTTTGCATTTTCGTTATGGTAATCGGCAACAAATCTCTCAAGTCTTCCGATTCCGACAGGTTCGAATTTAATGCCAAGGGTGCATGCGGATTCGCATTGTCTTTCTTGTGGGCAAACACGTCCACAGACAGCAGGAAGGGAAGAGGATTCGTTGATGACCGAATAAGCGCCTTCAAGATCGTCTTCTTTGATCTTCTTGATGAAGGAAGGGATATCGATATGGACAGGGCACTTGCTGACGCATGGTTTGGTTGGGCAATTAAGACACCTTAAAGCTTCTTCTTTGGCAATAGTAGGAGAGTAGCCTAAAGCGACTTCCTTGAAGTTAGTCGCTCTCACAAGAGGATCTTGGGTTGGCATTACGTGTTTCTTTGGATCGAAAGCCATAACTAGTTCCTCTTAAAGAGATTGCAGGTCTCTTCTCTCTTCTTTTTCTCGAATTCAGCGTATTGACGGCTTCTCATCATGGCCTCATCGAAATCAATCTCATAACCATTGAAATCTGGGCCATCGATGCAAGCAAATTTGGTGACTCTTTTGCCATCTTCTTTGATGAGCGTTAAACGGCATCCTCCACACATTCCAGTGCCGTCGATCATGATTGGATTCATGGACGCTGTGACAGGAATTGAGTGAGGTTTTGCAGTGGAAACTACGAATTTCATCATGATAAGAGGTCCGATGGTGATGATCTCATCAAAGGTCTCTCCGGCATCTAACATTTCTTTTAAAGGCATGGTGACATTGCCCTTATTCCCATAAGAGCCATCGTCTGTCATGACGAAAGATTTATCTGAGACTTTCTTGAATTCTTCTTCAAGGATAAGAAGGTCTTTGTTTCTAAAACCGATGATGGAGGTGACGCTTGCGCCAAGCTCGTGGAGCTTCTTGGCGATAGGAAGGGCGATCGCGCATCCAACGCCTCCGCCGATGACGCAGACCTTCTTGAGGCCTTCGACTTTGGTAGGAACGCCTAAAGGACCGACAAAGTCAGGGATATAATCACCCTCTTCTTTGTGGTTGAGTTTTTCGGTGGTGGCACCGACGATTTGAAAAATGATTTTGACAGTGCCTTTTTCACGGTCGAAACCAGCGACGGTGAGAGGGATTCTTTCGCCATCATCTTCAACGCGGAGGATGATGAATTGCCCTGGCTCGGCTTTTTTGGCGACAAGCGGGGCCTCGATATCCATCTCAGTGACGGTAGGATTAAGGATTTTTTTGGAAACGATCTTAAACATTACGTCAGTGATTATAAACCATAAGGGAAAGTTAATTGAATAACTTCGTTATGCTTAAAGCGGTAAAACACTCTCGTAACAGAGAAATCGCTATCAAAGCGTGGTATACTTTGGTATCTTATATTCGTTATTATGGAATTATTCCCGAGTTATCCTGGCAATTTTGCCTTCGATTGGCTATCAGCCATCCTCATTCTCATCGTCGCTGTCTTCATGTTAGAAGGCATCATTAAAGGCGGTGCGAAAACCTTCCTCAATCAATTCGGAGGGCTCATCGTCACCATTCTATCCTTCATCGCGGCGATGTTCATTTGCAACCTACTGGTTGATTTTGATTTCGCAAACTTCATCAAAGACCCAGTGAGAGATTTCTTCACCGGCATTGGCGGAGATATTATGGGAGAGGTCCATACCCGTGATGAAGTTGTTTTCGTTCTTACGAACGGCAACTATTCATTCTTAAAGGGTGTTGGCATCCCCGACTTCGTTTGCCCATTTATCGTTTCCTTCCTTGGAAGCTGCATCCCTGAAGCCGACGTGACCTTAAGCGTTGCGGATTATTTCGCTAGAGGAGTGGCTGCCTTAGCTATTGCTATCGTCATCTTCATCGTCGCCTCGATCATCCTTTCGATCATCCTTGGCGCCATCAAGAGAGCCGTCCGCAAACGCCAAAAGGTCAAGAAGCCTGGTTTCTTCTCGAGATTGCTTGGCTTGATCTTTGGTACGGCCATGGGTGTCGTTTGGGCCCTTATCGTCGTTTGGATCTTCTCCTTCCTTGGAGGAGTCGACTTCTTCAGAAACTTCTTAGACGAAACCTGGAAGCTTAAAGATGATGGTGTTCTCACCATCGGTGAATACCTCTATAAGACCAATTACGTCAATATGTTCATCACCTGGGTGACCTCGCTCTTCGCATAAACCATTTGACTTATTTACTTCTTAGAAGTAGTATTGACACGCTGAGAAAGGATATATATGAGTAGAGATAAGATTTTTTTAATTTGCTCTGAATGCCTCTCCCGCAATTACACTGTCACGAAGCGCGATGATGATTCTCGTCGCCTCGAGATCAATAAGTACTGCCCACATTGTGGGAGGCACACACTCCACAAAGAGAGCAAATAGGAGGACTCTTCATGAATCCAGGAAAGTACATGAAAGAAGTGGTCAAGGAAGGCAAACGCGTCCGTTGGCCAAAGCGCGATGAACTCTGGCCAGCCATTGGCGTCGTCATCGCCATCACCCTTTTCGTCGCCATCTTCCTCGCTTTAGAGGATTTGACCGCCCAAAGCATCATCAATCAGCTTAAACAAGCTTTCGGTAAGTAATAGGAGGAAATATCAATGCCAACACAGTTAGGTGAGAAACAGTGGTATATCGTTACCACTTACTCAATGCACGAGTCCAAAACCGCGGATAACCTCCGTAAACGTATTGAGAGCATGAACATGCAGGATTACATCCTCCGTGTCCTTGTTGCCGAAAAAGAGGAAGAAGTCCTTGAGGATGGAAAGCCAACCGGCAAGAAGAAGATGAAACAGCTCTATCCAGGTTACATCTTCGTTGAAATGATCATGACCGATCAATCTTGGTATATCGTCCGTAACACCCCAGGCGTCACTGGTATCGCCGGTTCATCTGGCGGAGGACAGAAGCCAACCCCAGTCACCCGTGAGGAAATCGAACCTGTTCTTAAGAGAATGGGTATGGTCGATGAATCCATGTACGATCGTTACAATGTCGGTGACAGAGTCAAAGTCATCCATGGCCCACTTGAGGGAACCGAAGGCACCATCATCTCGATCGACAAGACCACTGGTGAATGCCGTGTCGACACTGTCTTCTTCGGAAGAAGCACCCCAATCGACGTCGACTTCTCCGAAATCGAGAGAATCTAGCAACAAACATGAAAAGGTCCAGGATTTGCTGGACCTTTTTTGTTTTTTTGTCGGTGATTCTTAGGAGATAAGAAGATCAGTCAAGGCAACAGTGAGCCCTTCATAAACGTTAGAGCTGCCATTGACTGGGTCAGGGACACAATAGTCAAGTTCATGACTGCAATTGATTTCGATCGAGGTTCCGTTAAATGGAGCTGTTTTGAAGGTTAATTGGTTATTGACGTATCGATAAGATGACGGAGCGGCTATATAGGTAACTTCTATTTGATCGCCGACATTTGGGGCGAAGTCAAAAGAAACGACATTGCCGTTGTATGTGTATTCAGTGCCTTGAGTTTGTGGCACGCCATTGATTTTCACCGAGTTTATTGTGCCAGAGGTCGAAAGATAAACATCCCTTGAGTCACCTAAGGCAGTAATGCTATCGGTCAATTCAACGGAATTAATGGTTATGGCGTCGCTTGTTAGACTAAAGACTGTAGTAGAGCCATCTCCAACCAGGCTTTCAGAAGTAGATCCAATTGCTGGTGAATACCATGTGCTTGGATCATCGGAGAAATACATGGTCATGAGGAAATAAGCGGTGGAGCTTGCGTCAAATCCTGATGAGCACGGTTGGTTGATGGTGGTTCCTCCGCTAGGGGTAGACTCAACATAATTGAAGTAATCGCTTCCTATTACCCCTTGCTGAGAGAAATAGGCATAGAGATCTGATGAGGTTGGCTTGCTCGAATAAACCTGCGTATAGACGTCCAAGGCTCTTGAAAGGGCAAATCCCTTTCTCGTCTCGTTTTCCTTATAGAAATAGGTGTCGCTGGCTTCTGAGAGATATTTGGTGATCACCACCTGTGAGTCCGAACTTCCTTCGATCTCAAGTGCGAAGGTGAATGAATATCCAGGGGCAAAACTCAATGCAGTTCTCGCGTTGTTGTCAGCGTCCAAGAAAAAAGCATCATAGTTATAAGTGTTGTTAGAATCGATGCGGCTATCGTTGGCCTTGTAGCCGTCATAATGGCCTTGTGTTTGGTAATTGAGAGTGCAGTATTTTAGAGTGGCAGTTGTTGATTCTCCCGTAACGGCAATGTTAGAAAGATTAACCGAAGCTCTGTTTTGCATGGAAAACCATGCAAAAACACTACCTCCTGCTGCCAAAGCGGCTAGACTTGCGAAGGTAATTATCAATCCTGTTCTAAGAACTCTCTTTTTCTTTTCCATAGAGCTTGCCTCATTATGATTCCCAAATCTCAGGGGTGCCACCGACTACGCCATTAAGCCATCTCCAATGCTTAAATGCGCTTTGCGTAATGTCGTCTTCTGTCTCTGCAAATAGATATGGTTCGATAGTATTTCCCCCTTGGCTTAGCTGGTTCCAGCCATCTGGATATCTTGTAGTCGCACCACCGCCAGATCGGGCACTCGCGTATGTTGTATCGGTTTCTTCAATGAAGATATGCGTTCCCTCTGGGCAACCTTGGAATGGCTGGTCTTTGCTGAAGGAGCATCCGGCTTTCACAATTACTCCGCCGTTCAAGCCATCGTCATCAAGGCCTGTGCAGTTTTTGAATGAGTTGACCCCGATTATGCTGTTTGCAGGAATGGTGATTTTCTTCAATGAAGTGCAATTCTGGAATGCCGTTTTGCCGAAAGTCACATTTGCTCCCGCGAAAGAAATCGAATTGAGCGCTCCGCACCCGTTAAACGAACTTTCTCCGAGGCTGAGCGTTGTTGTTGAGTTGAAAGTGACTGTCGTTAGACTGCTGCAACCATTGAAGATCAGTTTGCCTAAGGTTTTCGTGTTTTGGTGCAGATTTACGTTCGTTAAACCAGTGCACCCAGAAAAGATGCTATCTGAAGTAAGGCCTGTTATGGAGCTTGATGTAGTGACGGCCGTCAGTTTTTCATTTTTTAAGAAGCATTCTTTCCCGATAGTAGTTAGGGATTCGAGGTTAGTAAAATTAAGGTGCGAGCCACAATTGATAGGATCCACACTTTCGTAATTAGGAGCGCCTTGAGTGCCTTGGTCTACAGAGATGTTTTGAAGATTTTTGCATTCTTCGAAAGCCTCTGCTCCAAGTTTTTGAAGATTTTTTGGGAACTCCATGCTACTAATGTTGCATCCCCAGAACGCGGCGTTACCGATTTCTGTGCATTGAGATGTCGTTATGCTTAGTTGGCTATCGTCGACTTGACTATATTCAGAAGCGTTGCTGAAAGAAACGGTATTAAGCTTATTTCCATTGTAAGCCCCACTAGGGTCCGTAGCACTACCGATCGCATCGATAAAATAATTAGCAATCTTTTTTAAGGTGTAAGGGAACGTGACAGTTTGAATCTTTCGACCTCCGCGAAGAGCTCCTGCGACCATCCCTTGGGTACCCCAAGGGATCATTATCGACCCAATGCCTTCGGCGCCTTCAAGCATTGTCTCCGTATTATTTCTTGTGTAGGTGAGGACGCCACCTCCCGCGGAAAAAATACTAGACCCACTGCCATACATAGTGATGTTGCCTAGGTCAAAACAACCAATGAAAGGGAAATACTTGAAAGAATCGTCGTTCGCCGCAGAAGAACTTGATACCCCACCAAAGCTTATCAAACTATTTGGCAACGAAGCGTTTGTGAGAGCGGAAAACGAACACGCCCTTGTGCCGAGGATTTCAAGACTGGCAGGGAACACTCCATTATCGGAAATGGCTTTGGTGTTATCCCAAATCATCGATGAACCGTCGCTAGCAATCTTTGAGTTGGATGCATCATAGCTCTTCAAAGTAGCAAACGGCACAACCGATAACGCTGATTTTGCGATTTCTTTAACAGAATTTGGGAGTGTAATCTCTCTCATTGTCCAAAAATTGGAATCATCCTTCCAATAATTGTGCCCTTCGCTGCCTTTCGTCTTAGGGTGATTGTTGCTTTTGTTAATTTGGATCCATAAAGCTTTTTCCCCAATTTTGGTCACGCTGCATGGATTGCTTCCTACGTAGACTATCGCTGGAACCTCTGCTCTAAAGTGGCCGTTATCCAAAAGAACAGCATACTCTGAGTTATAGTTGCTATTAATGCTTCTCTTGTTTGTTGAGTTTGGGCTGGCTCCGAGGACGATTGCAGGGTCTCCGTCTTGGTCTTTGAGATGGCTTCCGTTGAAGTGATAGCGCGTTAAAGTTACCTCATTGGTTTTGCCTTTTTCTTTGACGAAATCGAAAATTGGGAATTCTTTGCTTGGCAATGAAACAATATCGTCTGCGGAATCTACCACGTACGTTGGAGCATAATCGTTGTCGCTAGAAGTTGAATAATCGACAAATGTGCTCTCTGTGCCAGTAGCAATGAAGTTCCAGCTGTCGCTGCTATTGATCACCGATGGTTCATTGCCGATGCAATAAATGGAAAGGAATATATGGCCGGCGAAAATGTCATTTCCTCCAACAACGGTATTTGATGGAAGCGTCACCGATGTCAGTTTTTTGAAATAAGAGCCGGCAGCATATTCGTTCCTGTTGTTGATCCCTGACGCGAAACAGTTCCCATAGATCGTTAAATTGGTCATTGTCGTTGGGAATTCGATTGCGGAGAGACCTTCTTCTGAATAAAAAGCATATTCTTCGAGCGTGAGGGATTGGCTCTTGAAAATAGCACCACCAACGATTTGACTACTTGCAAATGCGCGCCTTTCTATGTAGTTGAGGCTAGATGGGAAATAAACGTTTTGGTATGGGTGATCCATCTCTTTCAAAGAGTAAGAGGCACCAAACGAAAGACCATGACGATCATTAAAGCAATCTTCAAAGGCGTAGGCATGAATTCTTACGAGTTTTGGAAGCGCTCTATAAGAAATCGATATAACGGCATCTTCATCTGGAGCCGTGTTGAAAGTGATTTTTGTTTTTGTTATCGTTCCGTCTAAATAGTTAGAGGAAGCATATGCATCGTTACTCAGTTGCTCCCCATTGACCTCAACAACTCCAATTGCATCGGCGAGGCAGGAAAGGTAAAAGTCGGAAACATCTCCTTCGCCAACGAATGTTTGGGTTGTTGTGCTATTGGTCGTATATTTGACTCTTACTACGGCCGATGAAACGGGGGCTTCAGTCAGTGTAATTGTCTTTCCGGAAAGGTTATAAGCCTCAGTAGAGCCACCAACTCTAACGGAGGATATTGAATTTGGGTAATATGGAAGCTCAAAAGAAGAAGTGGAACCATCACAGATGAACACCTCTTCATACTGATTGGTTGCACCATCGAAATAGACCTTGAACAAAGCGTCACAGCTTCGGAATGCGTCTACTGCGATATTCTCTACGTTAGGTGGAATATGGATGGAGCGCATGCTGCTGGTGCTTGTGTCGTTAGTCAAAGGCATTGTGTTATAGAACGCTCTTGATTGGATGTGTTGAAGATCGGTTGCGCCTTGTAGGTTGATTTCCGTCAGGGCAGTGCAACCTGCAAACGCCTGATAGTCGATAAATCTCAAATTCTCGTGGAAAGTCACTTTTGTTATATCGGTCTGGTTGGCGAAAACTTGATTCTGGATGCCGACAACTTTGTATGTTTTGTCCCATTCGATTGTCGATGGAATGTCGATCTCTGTCTCTCCGTGGTCATCATAAAAAGTTAAAACGACCTCGTCATCGGCAATTGTTTCTGGGAATTCGGTCGATCCGTCGGTCTTGTAATCGGATTCGCCGTTTCCTGTGGTGTATTTTTTCAGGTTGTAAGTGCCAGGGTTGGTGAAGTGAAAGCTTCCGCTAATTTTTAAATCGCCAACCTTCCAAACTATTGGCACATAATAATTGTCGAACGAGAAGTTGTGGTTGTCTTTGAATGGGGCGGCACTATCTAAATCGGTGATGTTACATTGGGCAAGGACCTCTCCACGGTCCTGATTGAAATAGATGGTGGCGTTTTGGCCAACGCCTCTGAAAGCGAATTCACCAATCGAGGTTATGGTTGAAGGGAAATAAACGATTGAAAGCCCTTTGCAATCTTGGAAAGCATATGATGACAATGTGGTAAACCCTTCGTTGAAAACGATGTTGCCAAGGCTTTTACAATAAAGGAAAGCCTCGCTTCCGATTGATCTAAGATTCCCGATTTTATGGAATGGGAAAACTTCAAGGCTGTAATCGTTTGCAAAAGCATAGGCATTGATTGAGGTAACTTGGTTTCCCGTTGCAAAATCAACGGTTTTAAGCTTTCGGCAGTTACGGAAAGCGCCGGACGGAATCGAGGACAAGGCTGCCGGGATAATAATTGATTCGATGTTCGAACCAGCGAAAGCATCCGTTCCGAAGGCGGTTATGGTTTCCGGAAGAGAGATAGTCTTAATGGTGCTGCAGTTTTGGAATCCAGAAGGGAAAACAGAGGTCACATCCCTTCCCTGATATTTTGTTACGATGATGTCGGCATCTGTGCAAGTTCCAATGGCAACGGCGATTTCATTTGGGTTCGTCTCATCTTCGTAATAGGCGAGTCCGGCCGAATCCGAACCGATGGCGGTGTAGTTGGCGAAACGGGCATCCTCTCCGTTGAAAAGGCTATGGTTTTTGATTCCGCAAGAGGCAAAAAGCAAAGAACAAATCAAAAAGAAGAGGCAAAATTTACTCTTGTTTTTATAGTTATTTCCAATCATGTTCATTCCTCCTTTTCAGCTTGTTGGCCGCACATATTCATAGAATTGTCTTTCGAATGGGTCGCCATTGAATGAGCAGCTATATCTGCCTTCGTTGTCAATGAGCAGGTATGTCAAGTTTCCTCCGGCATTTATGTCAACGGTAGGTTTTCCATTGCTTAGCCCAGTTACGACAATGAAATCGTTGTTTCCCGCTGTCGCAGTCGATGAATCATCCCAAGCGGAATTGAAACTTAAATAGCAACGGATGTTCTGATCGGTTGAATTGAGGACTTTGCCATCTGAGTCAATCCTTAAGGCTTTCTTTGGATCAGAGTCTTGTCCGATAAAGTCTATATCTTCAATGGTTTCAAGGCCATTTGGTTGGCTTAGACCCGTGTTTCCTTTTCCGTTTTGGCCCTGAGCGCAAAGGTAGACAAGCTTGGCTGTCCCTTCGGGCGAAGAGACGAGATATTCACCCTGCTTCAGATAGAATGTATGCGCATATAAGCGGTTTTGGACTAGGTTTTGGCTATCGGTGGCAGTGAGAGGGGTCGCACCGCTTGAATAGTCGTAAGAGTAGGAATGGAAATGGCCTCTTTCTAGTGAGTCGGTTCCGGTGTAATAAGGGCAATACATCGCATAGTCAGGTTTTGATGTGATGTTATTTCCGGTATACAAATCACCACGGCTGGTGTCATAAATCCCAACGTAGCTACCGTTTTCGTTCTCAGAGGTTGAAGCGGCAAACAAGGTGACGTTGGCGCCTCCGCTGTTTTTGATGGAGAAAACAACGCTCTTCGTTGGGGCTTTGTATTTGTATGTGATTGAAATCGGCGAGGTATCGCCAGGGGCGTCATTGAATGTTATCACATTGCTTTCGATGGAATAGGCGTTTGTAGAATTGCCATCGACTGTAAGAGAAGTGACGCTAACTGGGGCGTGTTTAAGATCGAAGGATTTGTCTATTCCGTTTCCAACAAAAGTCTCGGTGTAAGGAGCTTGCAAAGAAGAGAACACATTACCAGATTCCTCTTTAACCTCAAGGGCGGAATCGAATTTGGTGATTGGAGTCTCATTTCCTGTATCAGGGTTGATGTTTCTAACGAATACACCGAAAGGTGGAGTGTTGTATGCTGGGGCGACACCGGAAGAATTGACGAGTTTGTAGGCGAAATAGTTCTTGAGGAATTCGCTTTCGGTATTGAAGAAGTAGTTATTCATCGTACTGTTAGCAGAAAGGTCACAGTGGATGTTGTAATTGAAATAGCGTTCGAAATACGGATTCCAAGTCTTCGGAGTGATGCCCGTCGGGAAAGAATATGGCTGATTGATGTGATATTCGGAATCCATCACGTCGCTCCAACCAGAAATGTCTTCATAAGTTGGATGACCATCGCCATCGGGATCAGCATTCCATTCTGCGGTGGTGTAATAGAAGTCTGAGAATGTCATTTCAGATTGGGCTGTGTCGTCCTTTTTAATGACGAAGTCGCCGAGTTCATTGATAGCGAAGTTACTGTTCGTGTCGGATGGGGTAGCGGTTGTGACCAAGGAGAAAACACCCATTCCTTTCCTCTTGTCGGTTTCGGTGTCCTCAATCACTCTCTGCCCGATGAAATCGAGGGTGTTACTATACTTTGTTGCATAGAACAAATAATCCCCGCTGAGTTGGTTGTTACGAAGGTAGGACATGAATTTATCGGCGCTGTCGCTCTTGTAATAGACGGTAACAACGGCGTTTTCGGCCAGTGTGTTTCCGGAAATGGTTATGATTGAACCGTTTAGAGTGTACCCTTTGTTGCTGCCGTTGACCTTGACAGATGTCACAGCGGACTCGCTTTCTGGCTCATAAGAAAGGCGGAAGTCGTTGCTTGATCCGTTTGCGATGAATGTTTCATTATGCTCACCTGGGGTGTATGAGTAATAAGTGGTGCCACTAACAACTGTATGTTTGCCTCCCGCAATATCCTCATACATCTTTGAGAAGTTTAAAACGCCGGTGTCCTTGTCTCCTTCATAGTTGCTCTGTGGTGATATTGATGAATCTGATGATGCGCCGATTTCTCCGATGAGCCCTGTATCGCTTTCGTGAACGAGCGGCAAAATGTTGCTACGATAATTGTTTACGGATAAGGTTCCGCCATAGACAAAGCAGCGGTGGAAGGACCCCTCCGCGTGTCCGCAAAGGAGGCCGATGTTTGTACAGTGCCTATATTGGGTGTATCCAACGGTTTGGCCATCGTATTGGTCCTTGGTGATTTGATACGTGAAAGAGGCGTTTCCTAGACCGTCGACGTGACGGGTAAGAACGATGAGGTAAGTGTTGAGGGTTTTCGTATAGTGGATTCCGCCATTAGTGACCGAAGAGGCAACAAGCGACAGCCTTACGTGGAAAGTGCCTCCGTCATCGCATGTCGCAAAGGCCCTATATTGGCCGTCATATTCATCGTCGCCAATGGTTACTTTTCCTTTGTTGAAGATTAAGTCGGTATACGTTCCCCCTGAAACGCTTGGAAGGGAAAGAAGATCACAAGACAAGCGGTATTCGCAAGTAACACTAGGCATACTCGCCGGCAGGTTAGGAAGTGCGGCTGTGATATTCACCTTTGGGTCAGTGTCAGCGAAGGAAACCTCGCTGTTGTTGAGCGTTGAGGATAGAGGTTCCGATCCAGCTTCATGGACGCTTTGGCCATTGTTCCAAGTTACCGTGCCACTATAATTGTCCGGGTTTATGAAAAGAGGGGCTATCTCAGTGTCTGTCTCAAAACCATCGTCAGTAACTTTTGGATTGATTAAGAAAACGTTGCTGACCTTCGACCCAGGGGCGGTGTATCCAAAAACTCCAACATCATCAGGCTGGGAAGAGATTCTCAAATTTCTGATGCCCAAGCCTTGTCCGTTGAAATCGCCATAGAAAGGAGAACCCTCATCGCCTATTGCCGCGATGCTGTCCGTTAGAGAATAGATGCTTTCCATGTCGAGAACGTGGTCTCCGACAAGAGTATTTGACGAATTGTCTTTATAGAAAGTTAAGTCGGTCCCTTCTTCTTGGCCATACGCATCATCAGGATGTGCTGGGTCGTATCCTAAGACAAAGTGTCTTTTGCTCGAAAAGACACCAAGATTTTGAAGACGGGAGAAGTTGTAAAAATGAATAGGCCTCGAGATGACGAATGGGTCTTCTTGCGTGCCTGAGCCTTTTTGGAAATAAGAACGAAGGGATACTTCCCCTCCCGTCGGTTCGAGATTCCTGTTTTTTTTGAATACGGCGGCCGCGACATACACACCAAAAGCAACTGTGACTGCCGTGAAGGCGGCCATAGTCATTATGCCTACTGCTTTTATGTGATGAATGCGAGCCTTGCCCATAATTACTTGGCCCCCTGCTTCACGCCAAAAGAAAGGCGATAGTCTTTATCGAGTGCATAGGTTTTGCCTAAACGTCCAGTAGTGAAGAAGTTAAATAAGCTGTCTGAAGACGCGAGATCGTAATTGTATTCGATGTTGAGATAGAACTTGTAGTTGGTTGTCGTTTCAGAGCTTGGTCTGTCGAGAACGAGATGGAAATCCTCCATCGCCATTCTGTCTTCTTTAAACGGGAAAGAAGTGTGAGTCGTTGAGTGCGAATAGGAAATGGCGACTCTTGCGCCAATATTTGGCGCTGAATTAAGGGTCACTGTTTGTCCTACGTAGGTAAAATCAGATTCAGAAAGCGTTACGTCGTCAACCGTAACAGTTGGCGTTGTTTTTGGATAGAATGAGGTGTCAAATGACGTGTTTGTTCCATCACCCTCGAATACATCGGTTTTGTTGCCATTTGTCTCAGCCTTTTCTTCAGAGGCTTTTTTCACGGCGTGCCAGATTGTCGAGTAATTGATGACTATCTCGGCATTGTTGGCTGGAGCGGAATCGAAAGTAATCGTTTTGCCATCCCTACTGTAAGCGTTAGTTGCCTCACCACCAACGGTAACGCTGGCTATCCCCGAGGGATCGCTTGTTAAAACGAAATCTTTTTTTGTACCGTTGCCTTTAAAGACGTTGTTTTCCAAAGGTGAGTTAAGGTAACCTGCTATTTCAGTGTCTCGGAAAAGGTCGAAATGTATATAATCCGATACTCTCTTGGCGTCTGTAACGCTAGGGACGAACGAGTCATATTCCCTTTCTGCTAAAACATAAAGGTCGATTGAGGTTGTGTAGGTCACGCTAAAAGAGAATTCGAGAGCAAGGCTAGTGTTCAACATCCCGATGCCATCTTGGCTTAGGATATGCTGGATATTGAGGTATGTTGGGTCTAAAGGATTCATGTTTGCGTCCCCAGACACAGTTTTGGCTTCGCCTTGGGATAGATAATCGACGATGTTGGTGTCGTTACCGTTCGAATCCTTGTACCTTGGGAAGACATATTTGTAGAGCTTTTGCTCAGTTAGGCTAAGACCAAGCGAGGAAGCGTCTACACGAATGCCTTCGATTGCAGAAGCGCGCATTATCCACGCGAGCGTGACAGCAGAAAAAGACCCGACTGCAAGTGTCGCAGCTAGGAACAAGCCTACTATTAAGTACGTCTTCTTTTTCACTAAGCGCAGCTCCTTTGGGTAGACGGGCGGTCAAAGACGCCCGCTTTGGGAGAGGGCCCTAGAAATAAAAACCGCCAACTCCCTTAACGGCAGCTGGCTACCCCTAAGGGCCCTGTAGTTTTGCGTCGCCGAATTACTCCGGTTTTGCTTTTGACACGACTATCTTCGCACGCGTGGAGAAATTTTACAAGGAAAATACTTAATTACATGTGAGCGTGTATTTTTGCCCAAAATGGCGTAATTCCCATGTTTCCTTGCTTTTTTAGAAAAACATTGTACGTTGTGCACAAGATAAATCCCCTGTTTTTACATGGGTCTCTGGATGGTTTGGCCGCTAAGTAAACATTAGTTTCCATTCAAAAAAGCGTTTTCATTTTCCCTTTCCAAAAAAAGCAGTTTATGATTTCCACGTTAGATATGAGCAAGCAGTCTAATTTCACTTCACAACTTAACTACTATCTCTCCAAAAAAGGGGTGACTAAGAGCGTTCTAGCCGCTTCTTTAGGCGTGCTTCCTGCTTTGGTGGAGCAGTGGTGTGAAGGGGCTCGTTTGCCTGATGATGAGACAATCGAAAGAATCGCCAAATTCTTTGATGCGGATATCAATGAATTTATCGCCTCGCCAACCTCGTCAAAAAAGACAACAATCAAGACCCCCAAGACCAAGAAACGTTTGGTGCTTGGACACTGCGCAAGATGCGGCAAACCGATCCTTGAAGGTGACATATACGGAACCGGAAAAGCTGAGAAAGTCATCAAGAGCGAATTCCTCAAAAATCCGGTCGAGGAAGTGGTCTATACCTATGACCCAAAAGTGGGTGGATATGACTACTTCTGCGAGACCTGTTGCGACTTCCTTTTGGAGGAGCAAAAACTTAAAAGCCAGAAGGGCGTTAGGGAAAAAATTGACGGCCTCTCAAAAGTCAAAAAGAGAGCGGTTTTGTCGGGGATTTTAATCGCAGTCATCGCATTATTTGCGACATTTGTCTTCGTTTGGAATGGCTTCAATTTCTTCAAATACGACCTCTCTTTGAGACTCAAAGTAGGCCTCTCAATAACCTCTTTATTACTAGGGTATATTTCCTTTTCTTTCACCTTTGTAACACTAGCCCAAAACCTTTGGGTTGGTAGGGGTGTTTATAACGCGGCAAAGTACCTTTTCGCCGTTCCGATTTCCCGTGTTTTCAAGAGTCAAAACAACGTCCTTTTCATGGGTACGGTTAAAGTCATGGTCGCCGCCTCTTTGGCGGTAGGCGCTTCATTGATTTATGTGCCGTTTTCTTTACTCATGGCTTTCTTCTCAATGTTCACATGGGGAATATCCGCCAAGAATCTAAAAGAGGAGCTAAATAGCCTTAAGGCAAATCGCATCTAGGATATGGAAAGCAGACGCAACACCCACATCTACCGACTTCTCACTTTCGCCCTCTATTTTGGCGACGCTTTATTCACCCCGTTCTTCTCTTTGTATTTCGCGAGCTGCGCAGGCTTAGGAGAGTTAGAGAAATCGATTCTCCTTGCTTCCGTGCCTTTTGCTTTCTTCATTGGCAATCTTTTCTATTCCTTCTTCGAAACATCCTGGAAGAGGAACGTTTTCCTTATCCGAATCATCTCGGTCATCGAAGCCATCTTCTTAGGTTGCTTTGGCCTTACCCAAAACTTCTGGTGGCTCCTTCCGATCACCATCTTGACCGCGATGCATAATTCCTGCTTCTTCGGCCTTATTGATGGCATGGGCGCCAACTCGGCGAAAAGACACAACATCCCATTCAGCACGATCAGAATCATGGGTTCATTAGCTTATGTATGCGGAAGCCTCTTCGGATACTTCTTCTTAGATAAGATTGGATATACGATTTTCTTCAATATCGGTGCTTTATTCATCTTAGCGATGCTTCCTATCTCTTTCTTCCTTGTTAGACCAGACGAAGAAAGAAGAGGACAAGTCGTCCCTGAACAAAGGATCAACAACAAAGAGTTCTTCGCCAACAAGAACGTTTGGCTCCTTTTGGCTTTCAGCGCTTTGTTCTATGGCGCTTTGAACAACTTTAACTACATCCTCCCGATTTTCATGACAAGCGGAGGTGGTGGACTCACAGACGGTGAGACTGCCATCTGGACTGTCGTGAGAGTCGTCGTGGAGATGGCCATCATGCTTTCTCTTCCTCTTTTCCAAAAGGTTATCAAAACGCAAAAGAGGATCCTTGTCCTTTCTTGCGCGATTCAACTCGCCGCTGTCCTTTCTAGCGCCTTAATAAGTGACTTCACTGCCCTCTTGTGGGTGGTTTTCATCTTACGAGGAGTCGGCTATGGATTTGGCCTTGTTAGCCTTGTCCTCTTCACCCAGGAAATCGTTGGCATCAAAGCCTGTTCAAAAGCCTGCTCTTTAGCAACGGGAGCGACTTATGTTTTCTGCGGAATCATCAACCTTGTGTCGTCCTTTATCTATAACGCGATCGGCTTCATCAATTACTTCTATATCCTCGCTGCGATGCTTCTTGCGGGCATCATCATTCTTTTGTTCACACACGCCTATAAAAAGAAAGCAGAGGATGATAAATCCCCTGCAAATCTTGAACAAAATAGATAATTAGCTCTGTTTGGTGATAGTGACTTTGATACTTGAGTCGCTGCTTTCAGAGAAGGTGACGTTCCATGGGAGAGTGCCTCCGTCGTTCATGGTTTCGTTTCCGCCATAAACGTAGTTAGGGAAGCTTTCTTTATAGGAAGAATAGTTGAAGGTGTCGCCATTCTGGAAGAGGGTGCTGTTATCGGCGAAGCATCCGACTTCTCTGCCAGCGACAACCTGTTTTTCAGTGTCGAAATTTCTCTTGTGCTCGCAATCCAATTCCTGGATTAAACGGAACTTGAGGAAGTACTCTGGAAGGGATGAAGCTTTAAGGAATCTCTCAGTGTTCCTCTTGTTGATGCCGCTAGAGTTGCTGGCAGCAACCATCGCTCTCTCATCATTTGGCTCGAAGTTGTCATCATAGGTGGCAGTGGCGCCAGAGGTTGTCGACGTGGCGATTCTGGCATCAACATGGTAGATGCGGACACCGTTCTCGGTGAAGCCATGAGGATAGGAGGAATAGCCAAAGAACGAATCTTGGTAATTGAGGACATCAGGGGTGTAGTACTCCATCATGATGAACTCATCGAAAGCACTGCCATTAAAGCCTTTGGAAGTCGGGAGGATGATAGCCTGGCCGGAGGTGCAGCTTGGCTTAAGGGTGATTTCGCAAGAATCGCTTACGACATAAGGTTTGATCCAACCATAGGAGTATTTGCTCCAAGCGTTGTGGTCAAGGATGTTATAGTCCATCATGTCGAGTCCACCCATTGGACCATAGTTCAACTCGCCTGGATGTAAGTTTGAGACGTAGTAATCCTCTAGGCCTAAAAGATGTCCGGTTTCGTGGATGTAGGTGTGGGCGTCAACTTGTTCTGCACCTGAGCCATATCCTCCGGCCTCCATGAAGTCATAGGAAGCCCAGCAATAGCTATAGCCGACTGGATTGGAAGGGACTCTGGCATTGATGTCGACGGAGTAATCCTTGAAGTTATAAGCCCAGAAGAGCTTCTCGTTGAGGCTTGATTTGTTTTTGTGGTTTGGGGCGCCATAGACGAGCCAGACACCATCAATAAGACCATCGCCATCATTATCGAATTGGGTGCAATTGTCGTGGTAAGTCGTTTTATACCAATCGACGGCTCCTTCCAAAATAGGCCAAGTCTTATCGAATGAACCGGAATTGTTGGTGCCAGGGGCAGGCTCCAAAGCGGTAAGCTCATCGGTGGTGAGACCGCAGTCATACCACTCATCGGTAACGGTGCCACCGATATTAAGGAGACCATAAGAGGACTTCTTGTAGAAGGAACTTACTGACTCCCAACCTGTCTGCTTGGTTTCGCCGAAAAAGGCGTTTTTGATTTTGGTCAGGTTGTCTTGGGTAGCGACATTTTCATATCCCTTGATCTTGACCGGGATGACAAGCAATTTGATATCGCCATAAGCCCTGCAAGGGAAGTTAGCGGTGGAGTCGTTGATGAGTTCGTAGTCGTATTTGGTCTCAGTCGCAAGAAAACCTTCTCCGGTTTCGTACTCGAGTTTGATTTCGCGATTCTCGCGGTCATCGTCGATGTTAGCGCCTATAGGGGTGAGGCTAGTTAAGATTTTGATAAATGAGCCTAAGTCGCAGCTTGCAAGCGAAAGGGCGCCAGCAAGAACGAGGGCAATTTTGGCAAAAGTGTTCTTTTTCATGTGCCCATTATACACGATATTTGTCGCGTATGTACCATGAAGCGTGATGCCTATAATTGCCTTCCAAAAAACTTTTTTAACGGCCTTTCTGAGTGCCTGTTTTTTGAAGAATAATGGGGTTTTGCAGGGGATATTTTGTTTTTTCGCTCTATTTTTCGAATGTGAATAAACACTCGATGCCGTCTTTCTTTTCGCGATTTTTCATTTTCTTGTTGAAAGGAAGATTTCACACGCGTATATTTATATCCGCACGCATTTCTATATGCGTACAGCGTGGTAGGAACGTTTAGCGGCGTTCCGATAAGCCACTGCATGCTAAATTCCATTAGGAGGAAAACACATGGCAAAAAGAATCGCTAAACAACTGAAGATGGAGCTCCCAGGCGGAGACGCCCATCCAGGACCAAAACTCGCTTCCGCGGGTGTTCAGATGGCGAAATTCTGCACCGACTTCAACGCGAAGACGGCTGACAGAAAGGGTCAAATCGTCCCTGTCATCATCACGGCTTATGAAGATAAGTCATACGATTTCGAGATCAAGACCACTCCAGCTGCTCCCTTGATTCTCAAAGCTGCCGGCCTTACCAAAGGCTCTGGCAACCCAAAGCAGATTGTCGGTCACATCTCCCAGGCTCAGC
>JAILRR010000011.1 GCA_024698065.1 Bacilli bacterium | reverse complement strand
ATTCGTCTTCTCGTTCTCAAACATCTTCATCCAAGCTGGCGTCAATGATTTCTCGACCGCGGAAATGTCTAGCGATGTCGCTGTAGCGGGAAATACTGCCTCAATCCAAATTGAGCACTACATCTGGATTGCGATGAATAGCTTTGCCGTCGCTGTGTCTTCGATCATCTCGCAGAACTATGGCGCCCTCAAAAAAGAGAACCTCAAGAAAGTCTTCTGGATCTCAATCATGTATGAGACGATTGTCGGTGTTTCCTTAGGCCTCATCTCATATTTGCTCCGTTACCAGCTCATTGGTTTGTTTATCTCCCATGAGGCTTTCACCAATGAATCCGGTGTGTTCCTAGAAGCCTCTTTCTCAAAAGCCATGGAAGTGGGAACCATGCGTATCACCCTCGTTGGTCTGACATATGTCCTTGATGGCTATATGGATGTTTGCTCTTATTACCTTAGAGGCCTTGGCCACTCAAAAACACCAACCATCAACAGCCTTCTTTTCATCACTATCTTCAGAATCACCTTCATCACCCTTTTCTGGAGCAATATCCCAGAAATTCATACCCTCATCTTCCTTTGGGGTTGCTGGCCAGTCAGCTGGATTCTTTCCATATTGGCTTACGTCCCTATCCTCCCTCCCTACAACAAAAGGGCCTTCGCGGAGATTGACCATAAGCTCGCTTTGAGAAACGCCTAGAGCATCTAGGAATGCATTAAACCCTTAAAAGGTTTACAATGTCCTCAAAGCTATGAACATTTTTAAAGTTGCATCTTATCGCATCTCTCAATTTGTCATGAACAAAATCGGGATGCCTCTCATCAAATTCCCTGAACCGAAGACCGTCAAAGGTCCCGCTTCTTACGTGAAAGCGGCCGATATTCTCGCTGAGAATGGTTACAAGAAACCACTTATTGTTGCAGACCCCATTCTCAAAGAAATCGGCAAGATCGAACCTCTTACTGACCGGTTAGAGCAAAAAGGACTTAAATACTCCCTTTATTTCGGCGTTGAGCCAAACCCGACTTTTGATAGCGTCCTCCCGGCGATTGACGCCGTAAAAGAGAACGGCATCGACTCAATCATCGCATTTGGTGGTGGCTCGGCAATTGATGTCGCTAAGATCATTGGCGCTTGCGTCTCAAACGGCACCAAGGATATTTCCTCGCTTAGAGGCCTCTTCAAAGTGAAGAAGAAGTACCCTTGCCTCATCGCCATTCCAACGACAGCGGGAACCGGAAGCGAAGCGACTGTGGCCGCGGTCATCATCGACCCAAAAACCAGATCAAAGTATGCGGTTAACGACCCTAAACTCGTACCTGATTATGCTATTCTTGATGAAACCCTCCTTGAGAGCCTTCCACCAAAGGTTATCGCTGCAACAGGCATGGACGCTTTGACACATGCGGTGGAGGCCTATATCGGAAACGCCCTCACCAGAAAGACCAAGAAATGCGCTTTATACGCCATCAATATCATCTACCATAACCTCATCGGCCTATACCAAGATCCTCACAATTTAGCGGCAGGCAAGAACATGATTTATGCTTCTTATCTTGCGGGTGTCGCTTTCACGCGTTCATATGTTGGATATGTCCACGCTTTAGCCCATGCCATCGGTGGCAAATACAACGTCCCTCATGGATACGCCAATGCGGTGCTTCTCCCATATGTCCTCGAAGCCTATGGCAAAAAAGCCCACAGAAAGCTCGGCGACTTGGCCAAGCTCATTGAAATCGTCCATCCAGAATCAAAGACCGATAAAGCCGCCAAAGCTTTCATCGATTACGTGAAGATGCTCAAATACTCTTTAGGCATCCCTGCCCATTTTGATCGCGTTATCAAGAAAGAGGACCTCGATGACCTTGTGAAAGCCGCGCTTCATGAAGCGAACCCTCTTTACCCTGTTCCAAAGATCTTAGGAGCAGAGGAGCTTAAAGCCATCTACAAGGAGGCTGACCCATCATGCAAATAGGCGAAAGAATCGAAAAAGGGTGTCGTTTCATCGATATCCGTAACGAAACTGGCATGGAAATCACTTTATGTGATTTTGGCGCGTCCATCTATGAAATCAAAATCAACGGCCATCCAATGACGATTGCCAATCGCGACATCGAGAAATGGATGTATAGCCGTTCCTATTTTGGCAAAACAGTCGGCCGTATCGCTGGGCGTGTGGGAAATGCGACCCTCACCTTAAACGGAGAGGATTATCATCTTGAGGCCAATGAAGGAAAGAACACCCTCCACATGGGCAAAGACGCCCTTTGCTATAAGCCTTGGATCTATGACGTCCATATGAAAAGGGGAGCGGCCCATATCGATTACTATTACCACCTGATGGATGGCGAAGAAGGCCTTCCAGGTGAGCAGATGATCAATGTGAGATATATCATCCACAAAAAAGAAAATGTCTTTGACATTCTTTTCTATGCTGGTAAACCAACCAAAGACACATACACAAGACTCACGAATCACGCCTATTTCAACTTGGGCGGGTACAAAAACATCAGGAACCATAAGTTTACCCTCGATGCCGATAGGGTTTCTCTCTTTGATGAAGGCTGCATCGCGACTGACTTTGTCAAAGTCCCATCAAATCTTGATTTCCGTAAAGGCGTCTCTCTCGATGAAGCCCTTCCAAACAAGGATTTAGCGAAGCTCCCAACCGGTGGTCTTGACCATGTTTTCATTAGGACGAACGCTAAATGTAGTGACTACCGCAAAGACAAAACGGGCATGGAAAAACCTCTCCTCACTTTGGAGAGTCCTCTCGCTTCTTTGCAAATCTTTACAACTTTTCCAGCCATAACATGTTATGCTGATAACTTCCCAGGGGGTGGAACTCTCACCAACGGGAACGAAGAGGAGAAGTACGCAGGCTTAGCCTTAGAACCCCGCTTCGATGACATGGACGTCATTAAGCCGGGCGCCTTCCAAAAGAAAGGAAGGCTCCAGGTCAACATGATCACTTACGCCTTCAAAATTAAGTAATTCTCTACAAGGAGTGCCTCATCATGATTAGCAAGATAATCGCCGAACTCATTTATTATGCCGAAAATCACCTCTATCTTTTAGATAGCGATAAGATCTATCTCACCAATATCCTTCTCCATTTCTTTGGGGCGAATGAGCCTTATGAAGGGGAGATCAACAAAAGGGATATCGAGAACATGGAAGTCCCTGACTCCATCGTTTCTGAGATCGTCGAGTATTGTCTTGCCCATGGGGATGATGAGAAAGAAGCGGAACGCAAAGCCGACTTCGCTCTTGGCATCGTCTCTCCTCTCCCGAGTTTAGTTAATGGCGCGTTCGAGGAATTCAAAGCGAACGACCCAACGACCGCTCTCCAGTTCTTGAAGGCCCTAGGAACGAGCAATTACTATTTCCAGAAAACCAAAGTGGAGAGGAACAAAGAATGGGTCGCTACCTTCGAAGATGGCCCAAACATCGTCCTTTCCATCAACCTCTCTAAGCCAGAGAAGAACAACAAAGACATCGCTAAACTTTTAACGACTGTCTCAACGAATTATCCGAAGTGCGCTCTATGTTTAGAGAACCTTGGCTATTATGGCGATGACAAACATGCCGCCAGAATGACGATCAGATACGTCCCTCTTACCCTTGCTGGCGAGAGATGGTATCTCCAATATTCCCCATATGGTTATTTCCGTAACCATTGTATCGCCTTCAAAGAGGACCATGTTCCGATGAAAGTCGAGAGGAAGACATTCGACAGGCTTCTTTCCTTCGTCGAGCAGTTCCCAGCCTATTTCATGGGCAGCAACAGCGATCTTCCAATCGTCGGTGGCTCTATCCTTAACCACGAGCATTTCCAGGGTGGTTCGCCAGTCCTCCCTCTTTTCGCTTCCGAAGACAAAGAAGTCGTATTCACTAGTGAAAAGGGCACAAAAGTCGCCAAAGTCGACTATTACACGAACACCATCCGCATTTCTGGTACTGATAAGGAAGAGATCATGGACCTCGGTGAGAAGATCCTTAGTGCCTGGAGAGCCTACGACAACGAAGAGCTTGGCATTCTCCACGAAAGCGAAGGCCAGAAACATAACACCGTCACATCATACGCCATAAAGAGGGGAGAGGAATATCAACTTATCCTTGTTCTCCGTTGCAATATCACAAGCGAGAAATACCCTGATGGCGTTTTCCATGCCCATCCTGAATATCACGCGATCAAGAAAGAAGGCATCGGTCTCATCGAATGCGCTGGTGAGTTCGTTCTCCCAGCCCGTTTAGAGAGGCAGATGAAAGAAGTCGCCGAATCCGTGAACCTCAGCAAAGAAGAATATCTCAAGAAATACCCAGATATGTCCCTATTCGAGGATATGATTTCCGCGATGAAGGAAAACCCATCTTTAGATGCCGCGACATACATCAATAGAGCCTGCCGCGAGATCTTAGGCAATGTCGCTGTCTTCAAGAATGACGAAAAAGGCATGAAGGCCTATGATGCCTTCCTCAAAGAAGCCCTCAAATAATATGAAGAAAATCGGAATGGTCTCCCTGGGTTGCGCGAAGAACCTAGTCGACAGTGAAATGATGCTCGCTTCCTTCCCAGCGAATCGTTTTGAGATTACCCCAAAACCTGAAGAAGCCGACGTCATCATCGTCAATACCTGTGGCTTTATCGAACCTGCCAAAAAAGAGGCGATCGACACCATCCTTGAGATGGCCACGCATAAGAAAGCCAAGCTCATTGTCACTGGCTGCTTTGTCGAAAGAAATCTCGAAGAACTTAAGAAAGCCATGCCAGAAGTTGACCTATGGGTCCCAATCCGCGACTATCCGAAGATGAATCTTCTCGTTTCTGAGCTTTTGGGCGAAAAAGGCATCATCAAGCTCAATCCGATGAGAAGGATGATCTCGACCGCTCCATATTTCGCATATCTAAGAATCTCCGATGGCTGCGACAATTTCTGTTCTTTCTGCGCGATTCCATACATCAGAGGAAGGATGAAATCCCGCCCACTAGAGGAGATTGTCGGAGAAGCTTTGATTCTTAGGTCAAAAGGGGTGAAAGAGATTGCTCTTGTCTCTCAAGATCCGATGCACTATGGATGTGACATCAAAGATGGACCGGATATGGTCAAGCTGATGTCCGCCCTCGATAAGATGGGCTTCTATAGCATTAAAGTCCTTTATATGTATCCTGAAGAAGTCACGGATGAAGAACTTCGTTTCATCAGAGACTCTAACTCAATCGACCCATATTTTGATGTCCCGATTCAGACCGCGAGCAATAAGATGCTTCGCCTCATGAATAGACACGGCACAGTGGAAGAGATGAAGACCCTTTTCCGCAAGATCAAGTCCATGATGCCAAAGGCCGTCCTCAGGACGACCCTCATCTCCGGTTTCCCTGGCGAAACCAAAGCGGAGCATGATGAAACCGTCCGTTTCCTTAACGAGATACCTTTCGACCACCTTGGCGTTTTCACTTTCTCTAGAGAAGAAGGAACGGCTGCCTTTAACATGCCTCACCAAGTAAGACACTCGACCGCTTTAAAGAGAAAAGACGAGATCATGAACCTCGCTAAAAAAATCTCCTACCGTCAAAATAAAGGAAGGTTAGGGGAAGTGATGGAAGGAATCGTCACCGGATACGACAAAAAGAGAGATATGTACACTCTCCGTTCTTATTGGAATGCCCCAGACGACATCGATGGAAACATCTATTTTTGGAGCGATAAAAAGCACCAAGAAGGGGACATCGTAAAAGTTAGGATCGATAATGCGATGGTCTATGATTTAGTGGGCAAGGAAATGAATTGATTATTTCTTCTTGCGCACTCTTTCTTTAGAAACTATAATTCTACTCGCTGCCCCGCTAGTTAAACGGCATAACAGATCCATGGTAAGGATCAATTCGTAGTTCGACTCTGCGGCGGGGCACCAGAAGAGAATATCCAAGCGACAATGAGTCGCTTTTTTTGTTATTTCGCAAATCGTAAGCGGTTTTCCCTCCTTCGTTCGTCTTATTGTTAGAGGCACCTCGAATGATTAACCTTAAGAAGGAGGAAGTGCACATGAAAAGAATTAGTCGCAAAACAACATTGATGTCGGTTTTGCTTGGCGTTTTCCTTTTGAGCGGATGCGGGACGCCAACAATCGAACCCGCCGCTGGTTCTTCCGGAGTCGTTGAAGGCAAAGCATTTGTTCTCAGGGAAGAAAACGGTGTGACTATTGTCAAACAAATAGACGAAACATTACCGCTTGATGGCATTTCTTTTGAGGTGGATGGCCTCGATGAAGAGTTCTCTTTGTACTTAGGGGACTTAAAGGCAAAAGGCGCGGATAAACCGCTGATTACCAGCGTCTATTCCCTATTTCTGGCCGACGTCAATAACGACGGTCATCATGATTTCATCTACACAACCGGTGCGCGCTTAAGAATGGAAGCCGGAACATGGATTGGCATCTACGATTACCATAATGACAAAGAGCTATATAGACTAGATGATCCAACGGTATTCGATTACGATTTGCGTTTTGAAAATGGCAAATTCATCGTCAGTCAATTCAACACCGACTATTACGACTCCAAAAACATTTTGAAGCTTAATCGTTTGGTTGGTAAAGGCATCTTGGATTATTCAAATCCAACGGTAACCGTTGAGTGGCAAAACTTCCTTCACGCCGACTCCTTCAATATCAGCGTTACCACGGCCGACAGTTCCAGAACCCCGATCACGATGAAGGCGGGGCAAAGAGAAAATACATTCGTCGTTGAACATGCAGTCGCGGATAAGGCGTACTGCATCACCACGAACCTCGTCAGGAATAACGGCAATTACGATGATCTATTGACTAATTTGCCTGTCGGTTATTTTGCGGACTGCCGTCTTGTTCAAGCGGCCGCTAACAACCACCAGGACAACGTCATCGTGAGTTTTGAAGGCGCTATCCAAGGCATGGAAGAAGGAACTTACTTCGTTGAAGCCTGCGTCTCAGGCTATGAATTCGAGATATATTTTGATTTCGACACCTTAGAAGAT
>JAILRR010000074.1 GCA_024698065.1 Bacilli bacterium | reverse complement strand
ATTAAACCCATGAGAAAGATAAGACTTTTGAACAACATAGCCTTCGTTGTGGCCTTCCTTGCTTCCTGCTCATTCGGAGGAGGGGAGAGCGGATCGTCCCTGGATACCCAGGCTGCTTCGCTGACGCCTTCCGGATTTGAGCCGTCCCAGTCTTTTGTGAGTGATATCGGACATTCGATTCGCAAGTATTCCGAGAAGGAAACATCTGAGCAGGCATCCTCATCAAAGATGAGGTCCCTCCCTTTAGGCTTTCTTTCCTCCCTTAACAACAAGAAGCAGTACAAAGTGTCCATATACCAGAGCAACTGGATATCAAGCGAAAAAAAATATGGGAACCCTTGGCACGATTTTGATGTGACTGTCGAAGGCGGAAAGCCTTTGTATGCGGATGTTGAGGAACGCGAAGCATTAGAAAGGCAATGTAGGCCAATTTATTCCGCAGCTGGAGGCGTCTATTCTTTGGAAGGGTTCTATGCGGATGAAGCTTGTACAAGATTTATCAACTACGAGTATTTTGTTGTGAATTCGGACCTTAATGTATATTACTATTGCGAAGGATGATTGATGAAAGGAGCGGCAAATCCCGCTCCTTTTTTTTGCAAATCCCTATTATTTTCCCTCAACGTAAGGGAGAACTGGGTCCATGTATTTCTTTATGGCGCCATCCTTCACGCCATTATGGTCGATGCCGTTATAGAACTCATGAGCCTCTTTAGAAATGTCTTCCCCATTCTTTGCTTTCTCTAAGAGAGGGAGGAATTCTAGATACTCTTTTTTGGCATTGGCCATCAGCTCATACCAGCTCTCATTCCTTTTCTTGCCAGAGACTGGATTAGGCCATTCACTCTTTTCGGCATTAAGGAAATCGACCTTACCATATGTCTTCTCTAAGTCACGAGGGTAGTTAAGCGCGAAAGCAACCGCATCGCTTCCAAAGAAGGTCTTAAGGAACCATCTTTTAAGCCCATGAGGTTTGTTCACGAACTTAACGACGGAGATATAGTCCTTCACCGATGTGAAAAAGGAATTCTCATCAAGCCCAGGGATATTGTCACTAGATTTGTTAGCCTCATAAATCATCTTTGAGATCTTATGGAGTTCATCATCGGTGATTGTTTTCAAAGCAAAGGATGGTTCTTCTTTGTAGACGCCTTTTTCTTTGGCGTAGATGATGTCGAGCGCACTTTCGAACTTGGTATGGAAAGCGGAATAGTATTTGGCTTCTTTCGAATCGTCCTCTTTATAGCCGGCGCGGCTATAGACGAATGGATGGCAATTCCTATCTAGGATGTAGTGGAGATAGACACCTTCAATGAAGTCGAAGAGGAGCTCTTTGTCTTCGCTCTTATTTGCGTAATCGATCATGGCCATATATAAAGCGGTCACTTCTCTTTTATGGAGGCCGGAGCCGAATGTGTTAACGGCCTTACTTCCTCCTCTTTTCTTCCATGGGAGCATTCCATAGAAGAAGAAAGGATCAGGTCCTTGCGAGCCTAATACAAGCGCGCCGAAATGTTTCCTTTCAGGATTAACCCCTTCGAATCTTGCGAAGGTGTAGTGAGTTAATATGGCAGGCATCAGTCGTCCGCTCCAAGAGCTTCTAAGCCTTTGACGTTCTTGCCCGTGTCTTTGCTATGCGGGGCTCTCACGAAGATGAAGACGATGCCGGCTGCAGCCATAAGGACGGTGCTATAGATTGGAAGAGCGTTCCAGAATGTCGCGTGCTTAAGGATAAGACCACCAAGGATTGGGGTGATGGACTGCGCACCCATAGATGCAGCGTAGTAAAGGGAAGTGTATCTTCCAAGCTTCTCTTTGGTGCAGTAATCGGTAACAAGAGGGAAGGAGCAGATATGGATGAAGGAAGCGCCTAAGCCCATGACGAAGCTTGTGATGAAAAAGAAGACCGGAGGATTTGGATTCGCGAACGTGTATCCTTCAGCTGGGACATCCTTTGGATAGAAGGACATCGCAAAGTAGACGGCGGTGACGGCGCAGATACCGGCAAATATGGTCCATTTGCGGCCGATTTTGTCTGCAACAATGCCGGCGGTGATGAAACCGATGATCGAAGCGGCACCAGAGACGACAGTCATGATGACGCCGCCAGCAGACGAAGTATTAAGGTGGAACATGAAGTAATTGGACTGGAAGGTCTCAATTGCATTGAGTGACATGAACCAGAGAACTTCAGCGACAAGGATGAGGGTGAGGTTTCTGACATTCAACTTTGAGAGTTTGCCATCAGTAGTGACTTGCTCAGCGGATTCACCCATGGCTTCGCCACGGACGATATCGTCATGAAGTTCCTCAGCAAGCTTGTTCTCTTTGACGGTCAAGAATAAAACGACAACGGAAGCGACAAGAACGATCGAGCAAGCGATGAAAGGAATCTCAAGCATCATGAGGGACTTGTTAGTTCCATCGAGATACTTGGTAAGAGGGAAGATGATGGCGAAGATCGAACCAATGAAGCCACCGACATAACCAACGATGTTGATCCAACCGTTAGCGCGGCTTCTAAGTGGTTTTGGCGTCAAATCCGGCATCAAAGCGACGGCAGGGGAACGATAAGACATCATGAAGACAATGATGAGGACCATCATGGCAATCATGCCGATGGTGTATCCGGTGACACCGGCTATCGTTGCAGCCATGCCTTCGTTGAAGAAGAATGGGATGAATGGCATAACGATCGCGGTGACGATGGAGCCGACAAGGATATAAGGCATGCGTTTGCCGATCTTGGTCTTGGTCTTGTCGGACATGTTACCAAAGATTGGCATGATGAAGAGGGCGGCGATGTTATCAAGGGCCATGATGATGCCGACGACCCATTGAACATCCTTGAATTCCTCTTCGCCAAAGAATTTTTGGCGGAGGATGTTCGTCATGTTGAAGTCTTTGAATTTGACGAGGTTCCAGGCCGAGGCTTGTCCTTGGGTGGCGGCCATGAACGCTTCGTAGGCATTTTGATATTTCTCTGGGTAGATGGCCTTAGCGAATAAGAAAGAAAGCATTGGCGAGCAATATGCGTTATAAAGCTGCCAAACAAGCAGGATTCCGAAGAACGCCATGCCGATCAAAAGGGTGCGCTTAAGATAGGCTTTGTCGAACTTAAGCTCTTTCTCTTTTTCCATAAAGAAACTCCTTATTTTATATAGGGAATTATTTCCCTATGTCATCATGCTGCTTCATTATAAAGTGCGCGTGAAATCTAGTCAAAAACTACCAAGTGAAAAGTAAAAGAAAATATAGATAATAGGCAAATTTCCCTGGCGTTAGAAGATAGTTCAAAATGAAATTGACGAGGTTGCTACGCAATGATATATTATTATCCGCACGTTTAGGCGGCCTCTATGTCTGGATGCTTAGCTCAGCGGGAGAGCATCGCCCTTACAAGGCGGGGGTCACAGGTTCGAAACCTGTAGCATCCACCATGTAGAAAAACGTGTATGTCCTTAACATCGTGGGCGAATAGCGAAGTGGCCAAACGCGGCTGACTGTAAATCAGCTCCTTACGGTTCGGTGGTTCAAATCCATCTTCGCCCACCATCCTTTCTTGGGGTGTAGCCAAGTGGTAAGGCAACAGACTTTGACTCTGTCATTTCGCTGGTTCGATCCCAGCCACCCCAGCCATGACTCCTCCGTTAGCTCAGTGGTAGAGCACTTGACTTTTAATCAAGGGGTCGTGAGTTCGAGC
>JAILRR010000072.1 GCA_024698065.1 Bacilli bacterium | reverse complement strand
GACGAGAAGACCGTTGATGTTGTGTTTCTTGAGGGTTTCCATGATCTTTCCGAACACTGGATCATTGAAATCCTTTGGAAGCTTGTAACGGGAAGAATGGAGGATCTGGCCTGGGGTTTGGGTAAGGAGGTTGATGTCCTTTTCATCCTCAGCGAATAAATCGACGAGGTTGTCATCGATGAGGCCTTCAACACCATAGAGGGAGCCATAAAGGGCTTCGATCTCATCTGGGTGCTTCTTGGCTTCTCTCACAACGCCGCAAAGGGAAGAATTGATAACGGCAGTTGGACCACCGCTTTGGAAATAGACGATTCTCATCTTGCTCATAAAAATATTTTCTCCTATATGAACTGATATCTTTGATATCTTAGCATAAAAAGAAAACCGCCTGATAGATAATCAAGCGGTCTTTTTGATGATTATTCGTCTACTTTAGAAGGAAGCCTTGAATTCATTCCACATCTTGTAGAGGGCAGCATTGCCTTCAGCGCCGAAATCTTTCATGATCGCGCATCTGTTGATGACTTCTTTGGATGGGTACTGGGCATCAAACTGACGACCTCTTTCATCTTTGGCGATGAGAATCTTGGCTTCTTCGCCTTCTGGAAGGGTGCCTTCAAAGAAGTAGGAAAGGTCACATTCGTCGCAATCTTCTTCAGAAACTTCTTCGGTATCGGCTTCATACCAATCTTTGACGGTTTCCCAGATGGCCTCACCGGCGATTGGGGAAGTGTATCCGACGGCTTCCATGTTCTTGGCGGCCACTTCTGGGTCGGCTAAGAAATTAAGGAAGGCTTTAGCAGCTTCGACGTTGGCGCCTTTTGGCATGCACCAGCCATCGAACCAGACGTTGGAGCCTTCTTCTGGGATTTCATAGGCAAGGGTTACTGGAGTTGAGGCGGCTTCGGCTTCGTCCATTGAGAAGACGCTGTCGCCAGACCAGGCTAAGTTGGCGTATTTGTTGCCAAGAACCATATCGGTTTTGCCTTGATCGACCTCGAGGGTGACGATGTCGGTGAGCTCTAAGAGAGCGGCTTTGACTTTGGCGATGGTCTCGCTATCGTGTCTATTGAAGATCTCAGAGAGGGCATCGTTATAGGCCTTGTCGGTCAAAGTGCCAGCTTCATGCTGCTCTTTGAGAGCAACGGTCTCGTCCTTGTAGACGTGCATGACGGCGGTGAAGTATGTGTCACGGACAGAATTCTTGATGGTAATCTTCTTCTTTAAGCTGTTTCCTTTGAGATCGTTGCCAGGATTCCACTGGAAGTCCCAGGTTGAGACCTGCTCTTGGGAAACGTATTCAGGATTGTAGGTGTAACCCATGGTTCCCCAGAAATATGGGACAGCAAAATCGCTGAAGTTGTTGCTGTCGAATAAGTCCTTGATGTAAGGGGAAGTGTTGGCAGTGACGTTATCAAGGCCTTCGGTGTACTTCTTGGCGGCCTTGTCATAACCGAAAGATTCGAGCATGCCTTCGCTTTGCATCTTCTGAATCATGTAATCGGATGGGCAGCAGAGGTCGGCTTTGACTAGTTTCTTGCTGAGTTTGGTGTACATGGTCTCGTTGGTGTCGAAGGTGATGTAGTTGACTCTGATTTTCTGTCCTTCGTGTTCTTTGGCGTAAGCCTTCTCGAAGGAGTCGATTGTCGAATCGTCGATTTTGTTGCCCTTCTCGTCAACACCTTGGTAGATGTAATCTTCCCAGTTGTAGACGTTAAGGACGATGGTACCGTCATCGGTGCCGCAGCTAGCGAGTCCGCCTAAGCTGATGAGTGCGGACATTGCTATGATGAGTGCGCTTTTTTTCATTTCTAATTCCTCCTATAAAACTAGATTTTTTTCGCTTTGCGATTATTTACTATCGTGTAGCCAATCATGACTGCAACGATGAGTACGAAGATGAGGGTCGTGAAGGACCTGAGCTGAATCGGTGGAGTCGCTCTTGAAAGGGTTCCTTGCACGTAGGTCGAGATGGTCTGGAAATCTATGCCTTCCGACGGTTTAGTGAACTCAGTGATGACAAAGTCATCAAGAGAGAGTGTCATTGAAATCATGAAGCCCGAGAAAATACCTGGAAGGAGATCTGGGACCATGACTTTGAAGAGGGCGCCCGTCCTGCTTGCGCCTAAGTCCATCGCGGCCTCATAGAGGGATGGGTCCATCTGCTCAAGCTTCGGCTGGACGTTGATGACCACGAATGGGATCGTGAGGACCATGTGGCCGATGATGAGGGAGAAGGCGGAAGTTGGGAGACCAAGGAAGGCGAAAAGAATGACCAGAGATAAGGCCATGACGATCTCGGCGTTGACGATTGGGATTTCGTTCGCGAAGTTGAAGACCGCTTTGAATTTTTTGCCAAGGTAATGCATACCAATCGCGCCGGCAGTTCCTAAGACAGTTGAGAGAACCGAGGCGACAATAGCCACCCAAACGGTGTTCCAAGTGGCTTCCCAAATCTTCATAGCGTCAACGTTATTGGAACTGAAGAGCGTGGAATAGCAATCGAGATTGAAGCCATTCCATTGCCCAATGGCATTGGCGTCAGTGAAGCTAAAGAGGATGAGGTACATGATTGGAAGATACATGATAAGAAGCATGATCCACACGAAGGTGAGGGCCACCGCTTTCTTGGTCTTCTCCCCTTTCGCTTTCCTTTTGAGGGAGCGATTGGTTTCTTCCATCGCCATATTAGGAGTGTTCATAACAATTTCTCTTTCCATTGTTACCTGGCTCCTTTCTTCTTCTCGCTGAAGAAATTCTCAAAGACGATGGAAAGCCCGATGAGGGCGAGCATGATGATGGCGTAGACACTGCCAACATTAAGCTGCAAGCCATTTAGGAAAAGGCTCTCAATCTGGCCGCCAATGAGCTGGATCGTAGACTCTGACAGATAATCGGTGATGACGTAAGAGGACATCGT
>JAILRR010000013.1 GCA_024698065.1 Bacilli bacterium | reverse complement strand
AAGGCAACAGACTTTGACTCTGTCATTTCGCTGGTTCGATCCCAGCCACCCCAGCCATGACTCCTCCGTTAGCTCAGTGGTAGAGCACTTGACTTTTAATCAAGGGGTCGTGAGTTCGAGCCTCACACGGGGGACCAAATTAACTAACAATTATTGGTTCCTATGGCAGGAACCTATTTCTTTATCTGGGATCCAGAGGATGACAGCTGCTCGAGTGGCGGAATGGTAGACGCAAGGGACTTAAAATCCCTCGCCCTCAAAAGCGTACCGGTTCGAGTCCGGTCTCGAGCACCAACGCCGAATAAGAGGTTTGACTGAAACGTCGAACCTTTTTTGTTGCTCAAAAACCCTCTGTAACCGCTAACAAAAAAATCTTTATTTACAAGAGAGGATTCATGGTAGTACTCTTTTCTACCGGAATGAGCCTACTAAAAAAACGTAGGCGTTCTTTAAGGGGGACAACCTATGCTTCGACTCTCGTACTTAAAGAAAATGAAAATCAACCGATTTTTAGACATTCCCTCATCGTCTTCATCGTTCAATGGTGGTCATTCTCCTCTCTAGGAGATTTGGCCACTCTTTTTTTAAACAAAGGAGGAAAAAGGAATGAAACGCAAACTCGTACTCGAAAATCACCGCGTCTTCCATGGCGAAGGTTTCGGTAGCCCAGACAAGAAGATCGCCGAAATCGTCTTCAACACATCGATGGTCGGCTATCAGGAGATTCTCTCTGACCCGAGCTATTGCGATCAGATCGTCGTCATGACCTATCCTCTAATCGGAAACTATGGCCTTGCTGATGAGGACTATGAATCCAAAGGCGTCTTCCAATCCGGCTTTGTCGTCAGGGAATATAACGATTCCCCATCAAACTTCCGTTACACCGAAACCCTTGGTGAGAAGATGGAAGAGTACCATTCTGCTGGTATTTCCGGTGTCGATACCCGTGAAATCGTGAGAATCATCCGTGACTATGGCTCCATGAAAGCCATGATCGTTGATGAGGATGTCCCAGATGAGGAGTGCTTCAAGAAACTTGAGGAATATTCCTATCCTCATGACCAGGTTTCCAAGGTCTCATCCAAGAAAGTCTGGTATTCGCGTTGCCCTGATCCTCTTTATAACGTGGTCGCGATCGACTGCGGCTGCAAGCTCAACATCATCAGGAAACTAAATGGCCTTCGCTGCAACGTCACTGTTGTCCCATATAACACTTCGGTTGAAGAGATACTCCGTTACAAACCAGATGGACTATTCATCTCTAACGGCCCAGGCGACCCAGAGGATATGGTGGAAGTCATTAACGTCATCAAAACCCTTAAAGGCAAGCTCCCTATGCTTGGCATTTGCTTAGGCCACCAGATGATTGGCTTGGCTTATGGGGCAAAGACCTACAAGATGAAGTTCGGCCATCGTGGCGCGAACCACCCAGTCAAAAACCTTGAGACCGGCAAAGTGGAAATCACTTCCCAGAATCATTCATACGCGGTCGACCAAGAAAGCCTTAAAGGCACAGGTCTAGAGCTCACCCATATCAACCTTCTTGATAACGAGACCGAAGGCATGTGCGACAAGAAGAACAGAATCATCGCCGTCCAATATCACCCAGAGTCAGCTGCAGGCCCAGAGGATTCAACCTATATCTTCCAAGGTTTCCTCGACAACATGAAAGCATTCAAGGAGGGCAAATAAGATGTCAAAACGTAAGGATTTGCACCGTATCATGATCATCGGTTCTGGCCCAATCGTCATCGGCCAGGGCGCGGAATTCGACTACGCAGGCACCCAAGCTTGCTTAGCCCTTAAAGAAGAAGGCTATGAGACCATTCTCGTCAATTCCAATCCAGCCACCATCATGACCGACACCAAAATCGCCGACAAAGTCTACATGGAACCGCTCGACCTTGAGAATGTCGCGAAGATCATCCGCAAAGAAAGACCGGATGGCATCATTTGCTCAATCGGCGGTCAGACTGGTCTCAATCTTGGCATGAAGCTTGCCACAAACGGTATCTTAGAAGAATGTCAGACTGAGTTATTAGGCACCGGATACGAGGCTATCGCCAAAGCCGAGGACCGCGATCTCTTCAAAAAACTCTGCGAAGAAATCGGCGAGCCAATCTTAGAGAGCTTCTCCGTCAAAACAGTGGAGGACGCTTTAGAAGCCGCTCACAAAATCGGATACCCAATCATCCTTCGCCCAGCCTTCACTTTAGGTGGCACAGGCGGTGGCTTCGCAAATAACGATGAAGAAATGGTCAAGCTCGCTAAAAACGGTTTGAAACTCTCTCCGGTCTCAGAGGTTCTTGTTGAGAAATCGATCAAGGGCTTCAAAGAGATCGAATACGAAGTCCTTCGTGACAAAAACGACACTGCGATCGTTGTCTGTAACATGGAAAACGTCGACCCTGTTGGCATCCATACCGGTGACTCAGTTGTTGTCGCTCCATCCCAGACCTTGACCAACAAGGAATACCAGATGCTTCGTAACAGCGCCCTCAAGATCATCCGCGCGCTTAAGATCGAAGGTGGTTGCAACGTTCAGTTCTCCCTCGACCCATATTCCTTCAAATATTACGTCATTGAGGTCAATCCTCGTGTCTCTAGAAGTTCCGCTTTAGCGTCCAAAGCTTCTGGCTATCCAATCGCAAGGGTCTCCGCCAAAATTGCCATCGGCATGACTCTTGATGAGATTGAGATCGCTAACACGGTTGCTTCCTTTGAACCGACTCTCGACTATGTCGTCACCAAGATTCCAAGGTTCCCATTTGACAAGTTCGCTGACGCCAATCGTTCCCTCTCAACTCAGATGAAAGCGACAGGCGAAGTCATGGGAGTGGGTCGCACCATCGAAGAATCGATGCTCAAAGCCATCAGATCCTTAGAAATCAAAGCCTGCCATCTTGAGCTCAAATACCTCAAAGACTATTCGGTTGAGGAACTTTTGGAACTCATTGACCGTCATACTGATGAAAGGCCATTCGCCATCTGTGAGGCCTTCAGAAAAGGTGTCACCATCGATGAGATATATGAGCATACCAAAATCGATCGCTTCTTCTTGGAGAAGTATCACAACATCATCGATTTTGAGGAAACGCTTAAGAACAACCCTCTCTCAGAGGATCTTATGCTCGAGGCCAAACGCTTTGGTTTCTCTGATGAGTATTTAGGCAAAATCTATGACAAATCCAAGCTTGATATCTATCGCTATAGAAAAGAAAAAGGCATATATCCGGTCTACAAGATGATCGACACCTGCGCTTCTGAATTCAAATCATATATCCCTTATTTCTATAGCACTTATGAGCATGAGAATGAGAGCGTCCGTTCCCCAAAGAAGAAAATCATCGTCTTAGGCTCGGGCCCAATCAGAATCGGTCAAGGCGTTGAGTTCGATTATTCGACCACGCACGCCATCTGGACGATTCAGAAAGAAGGCTATGAGGCCATTGTCATCAATAACAACCCAGAAACCGTCTCTACTGATTACACCCTCTCCGATAAGCTCTATTTCGAACCTCTCACCATCGAAGACGTCATGAATGTCATCGACTTTGAGAAACCTGAGGGCGTCATCGTCTCTCTTGGCGGTCAAACCCCAATCAACCTCGCAAACGATCTTGCTAAGCTCGGTGTCAAGATCATCGGTTCGCAAGTCGATGCGATTGATGCAGCCGAAGACCGCGACCTCTTTGAGCAAGCGATGGTCAAACTCAATGTACCTCTTCCAAAAGGCTTTGCCGTCACAGGCGTTGAAGAAGGCCTTAAAGCCGCGAAAGAAATCGGCTATCCGGTTCTTGTCCGTCCTAGCTTCGTCTTAGGTGGCCGCATGATGCGCATCATCAATGATGAGGAGGCTCTCAAGAGCTTCATGAAAGAGGTTATCTCATTCGATTCCGAACACCCTGTCCTCATCGATAAATACATCTATGGCATCGAAGCGGAAGTCGATGCGATATCTGATGGTAAAGATGTCTTCATCCCTGGCATCATGCAGCTTGTCGAACGCACAGGCGTCCACTCAGGCGACTCAATGTCCGTTTATCCTCCATACACCCTTTCCGAAGAAGTCCAAAAGACCATCGTTGATTATGCGACCAAGATTGGCATCGCCCTTCATATGGTTGGCTTATTCAATATCCAGTTCATCGTCCAGAAAAGCGGTGAGGTCTCAATCATTGAAGTCAACCCTCGTTCTTCGAGAACTGTGCCATTCCTTGCTAAGTCAACAGGCGCCCCAATCGCCGATATTGCCGCTCAGGTAATGCTTGGCCACTCTTTAAAAGAACTTGGTTTTGTTGGGGTTTTTCCGAAAAAGAAGCGTTGGTACGTCAAAACCCCAATCTTCTCCTTCACGAAGATCCAAGGCATGGATGTCGTCTTGTCCCCAGAGATGAAATCGACGGGCGAGTCGATTGGCTATGACCTTGATTTCAATCGTGCCTTATATAAGTCGCTTCGTGCTTCAGGGCAAAAGCTCATCAACTACGGCACCATCTTCACGACTGTTGCCGACAAAGACAAAGAAGCGGCTTTGCCTTTGATCCGTAGATTCTATGACCTTGGTTTCAATATCGAGGCCACAAAAGGCACTGCGGAATTCTTAAAGAAAAACGGCATCAAAACCCGTATCAGAAAGAAGATCTCCGAGGGAAGCGAAGAGATTCTCGATTCACTCCGCAAAGGATATGTCTCATATGTCATCAATACGATGACCGATGACCGTGAGGACTATGCCAAAGATGGTGTTAAGATTCGTCGCTGCGCCATCGACAACTCCGTCCCAGTCTTCACTTGCTTAGATACGGTTGAGGCTGTCATCCAGGTCTTAGAGCAGACCACCATGAACGTCTCGACGATCGATGCCGAAGACTAATTGAATTGGCAAAAACTTAAAACGCTCACATTAACTTTGGCGAGAAAATCGCCAAAGTTTTTTCTTTTTGTTAGAATGCAGTTATGAAATACGTGATTCTCAATAACGGCATTAAGATGCCAACCCTTGGCATCGGAACTTTTCTTATTTCTCCTCCTGACGCTTATAACGGAGTGAAGGAAGCCCTTAAGATGGGTTACCGCCATATCGACACCGCGAACATGTATGGGAACGAAAGAGCGGTGGGCCGCGCCATCAAAGACAGTGGGATCCCTAGAGATGAGATCTTCCTCGCCACCAAGATCTGGCCAACCGAATACCATAACCCGAATATTGTGGAAGAAACCTTAGAGAGATTGGGCGTCGATTACGTCGATCTCCTTTATGTTCATCAACCTGCAGGCGATTGGAAAGCCTGCTACAAGATGATTGAGAAGGCCTACAAAGAAGGGAAAACCAAAGCCATCGGCATTTCCAATATGGAAGGACATTGGCTTGATGAGCTATATGAGATTGCCGAAATCAAACCCCAGGTCATTCAGGTTGAATGCCATCCATATTTTCCTCAGGAAGAATTAAGAGAGCAAATCAAGAAAGATGATATTAAGATCGTCAGCTGGTTCCCTCTAGGACATGGTGATCCAACCCTTCTGAATCAGAAAGTGATAGGGGAGATTGCCAAGAAACATGGGGTGAGTAATGCCCAAGTATTGCTCCGCTGGCAACTCGATATGGGTTTCACCGTCATCCCTGGAAGCAAGAACGTCGACCACATTAAGGATAACTATGAAATCCTCTTCTTCTCTTTGGACAAAGAGGATATGGAAAAGATAGCCACTCTCAATAACGGAAAGAAATATAACGTGCAGACTCCTGAGAAGCTTGAGATATACGCGAATAGGGTTCCCGTTTACGAAACAAAGTGACAAAACAAAAAGAAAGCCCCAATTTGCAGGGGCTTTTTTGGTTTTTGAAGCGATTACTTGTCTTCAAAGTTGACGTTAATGGTGCCGCTAGTGGCGCTAAGGCTCATGCTCTTTGGAGCGTTGGCATCGGTTCTTGATTCGACATTGGCCGAGCCGCTTCTCTTAGAGATGCTGATGGAGTAGTTTTCCTTCGCGTCGACGACTGAGAGATAGATGCTTCCGGAGACGGCTCCGATATCGATTGATTTCTCAGCGTTGACTTTCTTGAGATCGATCTTGCCAGACGTGGCGTCGGTCTTAAGCTTCTCGCATTTGAGGTTTTCGCCTTTGATCTCGCCAGAGATGGCATCGATGTCGATGGTCTTGCCACACTCAATGTTCTTTAAGTTGACGGTACCGCTAGTGGCATCGAGTTTGATGTTCTCACCAACGGTAAGATTCTCAAGGAAGACGCCTCCGGAGACGGCATCAAGGTCAAGGCTTCCTCCGAAAGAAGAATCTTTGACGGTGACCATTCCGCTTGCGCACTGGATGTCGAGTCCTTTGGTGGTTTCGATATTCTCAACGAGGACGGATCCGCTAGCGACATCGAGCTTGTAATCGATATCTGAATCCTGTGGAACGGTGATGACGGTCTCTTCCTGGAAGGCCTTATCGAAGTTCCATGGCCAGACGATGTTGACGTAGGTGTACCAAGGTCTTTCTTGTTCCTTCATGGTGAGGACGCCATCGGCGAAGGTGAATTCGATCTTTGGGCTTTCCTCTTCGTCCTTGTAATCGATCTGGACGGTTTCGACGTCACCCTTCTTGAGATGGACTTTGCCAGAGAAGGTTTTGATCTTGAGTGCGCTTGCGGCACCGGTGGCGACGTATTGTTTTTCGACTTTATTGGTCACTTCGCCTTCTTTGTTCTGATAGGCGATGACTCCGCCGACGGCACCGACTGTGGCGCCGGCAAGAAGCAAGACGGTTCCTGCTATTGCGAGTTTTCCAAATGTTTTCATTTTCGTTCTCCTTTCTTAGGCTCCAACGATTCTTCTCTTTGTGCCTCTAAGGATGCCGCTCGTTAAGCGGCAGTTGCCTTTGGCGATGCCGACACCAGCCATGAAGAGGAAGATGGCGATGCCGAGGGCTGCAATGCCCGCTCCGATGAAGGCGATTCCTGTGCCTGGGTTGCCAGCGATGAAGCTCGAGACCGAGCCAACGGCGCCAGCGGCAAGTCCAGCAGCAAGGCCAATGCCAGCTGCGAAGACGGCGATATCGATGACCCATAAGACGATGAAGAACACGCAGATGAGGACGAAGCCGACAATGGCAAGTGGTAGCCATAGTGGAGCGCCAAGGATGAGGAGGATGATCGTTCCAGCACCGATGTGCTTGTTCTCACGGATTCTTTCTTCTTTTCTTTCGGCGACTCTTTCTTTGATGACGGACTTAAGTGGCATGTCCATCTTGATGTTCTTGATGATTCTGTCGAGGTCACCTAGGGAAGCGACGGCTTGTTCTTCTTCCATGCCGTTTTCCATACGGTCGTCAATCAGCTCGGAGTAGAACTCGACAGAATTTTCTACTTCGTTGCGTGGATAGCCTCTTAAGGCATCTCTTATTTCGCTAATAAATTCTTTCTTTCTCATTTGTTATTCATCTCCTTCTCGATGTAGGCGTAGATGTCCATCATCGATTTCCATTCATCAAGGAATACCCTGATTCTTCTTTGCCCTAGGGGCGTTATCGCGTAATACTTTCTCAGTCTTCCGTTATGGGCCATCGAATAGGTTTCGACCGCTCGCATTTCTTCAAGTCTTCGGAGAATCGGATACAAGGTTGATTCCGATATCTCGACGTAGGGCGACAGGTCCTTGATTATCATGTAACCGTAGGAGTCGCCTTGGAGTAAGGAAGCCAAGACGCAGATATCTAGCATTCCGCGTTTTAGTTGTACATCCATTGAAATACCTCCCAACGCACAATACTATACGAGGCATAGTATATCGTGTCAAGAGGTATTGAATAACTTTTTTTCCTTCGCGTACAGGTGTGCGATTCAAGATATAGGAAAAGCAAAAAAAGACCCTCGTGAGAGGGCCTTCAAACTATTTAGTTTTGGTGATTAAGCGTTGGCGACAGGTAAGAATCTGAAGCAGTCAAGAGCAGGTGCTCTCACTGGGAATTCGATGGCGAATGTGTTCTCGCCCTGGAGGACGTTGACGTTACCGATGGTGACTTCAACGGTTGCACCGCCCATCGTCGAGCCTGGTTCGAACTTGGCGGAACCATCAGTTGGGCAAGGAACCACAGCGTTATTGAGTTTGACGATGCCGTCGACACCGAAGACAAAGGCTTCAGTCATCTGGTAGTGAGGAGCACCGGCGATGATAAGAGTCATCTCCTGAGCCTTTGGAGAAGTGAAGGTGTAGTTCAAAGTGAATGGACCAGTGACGTCATAGCCGGTGATGTAGGCGCCTCCGCTATGTCCGTTCTGAATGCCAGAGGTCTTGTCGGTGTAAGAGTGGAAGCTTCCAATATCGGCAGCGTTTTCGGCTTCGACTCTGATTTCACCGGCGATGACTTTCTTTTCGACGGTGACTTCGACTCTGGTGGAATACATGCCATCTTTCTTGATGGTGATGTTGGCAGTGCCAAGAGCGACGCCGGTGATCTTGCCATCGTCGCTGACAACGGCAACGGCTTCCTTATCGGAAGTGTAGCTGACGCCAGTGGTGTCGGTTGGCTTGGTTAAGGTGATTTGAGTTTCCTCACCGATATAGGCGGTGATGCCAGTGGCCTCAGCCTCAAGCTGGACTTCGATTCTTTCCTTGGCTGGAGCAGCTTTTACCGCGATGGTGGATTGCTGCTTGGAATAGATTACCAAGTCATCGATGGATGGGGCGGAGTCTTTGAAGGTCAATTCTAAGGTGTTGTCGTTGGCTTTGATGTTTTGCTCGCCAAGAGAGAACTCTTTGAAGTTGCTGTTATCACTGGTGGATTCGAATGATTTTCCGGTCATTGAAATAGCAGTGCCATTGAGTTTGACTTCCATGACGGCGCTCATATCGGCGATAGCACCTTGGCTAGCCATCATGATGACGAGCTCAGCCTTGATAGCGGCGCTAGAGGTGAACGCTAAGGTTTCTTTGTCACCATTATCCATGTTGGCGATGCACTTCGAATCGGAAGCGTTGCCGCTTGTTCTTTCGGCGATTGGTGACCAGCCTTCGGCTGCTGTTCCCCACCAGCCATCGGCGGCATAGTGATCGGCGTCTTCGAAGTGAAGCGTCGCGGTTGGAGTAGGTCTATTGACGGTGATGCTAAGGCTTCCTTTGTTATAGCCTTCTAAAGAGGCAGAGATAGTAGCGGTGCCAGGACCAATGGCGGTAACTTTGCCAGTTGAGTCGACTGTGGCGACTTTGTTGTTGGATGATTTCCATTCAACGCCAGTGAGGGTTTTGTCGCCTTCTTTAGCGGTGAGCTGGACTGTTTCTTCCACGATCAATGTCTTCTTATCCCCTGCAGCAGAGACAGTGATCTTTGGTTTTGCGACGGAGCTCGTAGCCGCAATGCTTGCGTCAGACTGGTCTTCGCCAGGCTGCTGGACGCAAGCCGTCAAGCCTAAAGCGAGTCCAAAGGCCGCAAGTGACAAAAATGTCTTTCTGTTTTTCATTTTTTGAGAATCCTCCCTTTCTTTTTTGGTATTCTAAAATGAAATATTGTTCCACCAATCGCGAAAATAAGAATAGGCACGCGACTAATGAAACCCTTTGTGCTCTTATTATATAAGTATTTAATTCTCATTTACTAGAGGATAATAAAATTTTATTTCAAAGAAATAAAGAAAAAGTGGAAGGGCTTTCATTTCCCATCCACTTTTTGGGGTGTTTTGTTTATTTTGCAGTCTTAGCTAAGGTACTGGAACTTCTCCGCGCCTTTGGTGTTGATCCATCTAAGCAACAACCAGCTGAGAAGACCCAACACCGCTCCAATGACGATGAGGTAGAGGAATGGTGGGATGAAAGCTGAGATGAAGTAATAGAGAACCGTTAGGGCGATTGGGGAGATATAACCAACAAGCATACAGAAGAGGATTGGCATGCTCTGTTTGAGAGCGATGTTCTCATTCTTCCAATTGAGCATCGGCCATTTGACGTTACAAGCAAGGCCGAAGACACCGAAGAAGAAGACGATGACGGCCGCCAAAACAGTGACAATGATGGCGTTAGGCACATCAAGGCTAAGTCCGATGGAGACGAGGATGGTGCTTATGAGTGTGAACGGCATAGCAATGATGCAGTGGAAAGCGATCTTCGACCAAAGGACCTGCTTCATCGAGATCGGGAGGGATTGCAAAATGGAGATTTTCTTTCCTTCGAGAGAAACCGATGGGGCAGAGATGACGCTCATGCCGCAAAGAAGCATGAGGGCAAAGAAAACAAGAACAGGGAGCAAAGCGGAAATGAGTTGCGTTATCGCCTCTGGTGGCATTTCCGAAGAGCTAGCTGCCAACACTTTGATGACGTTTTGGATGTTCGCGCGGTTGAAGACGGCTAAGACACCGATGATTGGGAGGAATATGTATCCTAAAGATGAATTAAGGATATACATAGGGTTGGAGAGATAGTGTTTGAACTCTCTTCTGATGAGGGCGCGCATAGCGCTGCTTTGTTTTTCTTCGCGCTTATTGATTCTGATGGCTTTGCCTTTGTTGCCCGATTTGATGATGTTCGTGAAAGTGACGGAAAGGATCCAATAAACAAGGGCGAGAAGAGCGGCGCAGATAAGGAAGAAGATTGAACCGTATAAGGCATCTCCCAAACAAGCTTTGCCAAAGGCCAAAGCGGGTATGAAATTGCCAAAGCCTTGAGCAACCGCCTCTGGATCTTCAAATAGAGTGCCGATGCCATTCTCTAACTGGGCGATAAGGACCATGTAACCAACGAATCCGGCCAAGAAGAGGACGACGACGATGAGGGTCTTATATCTGCCCATGTGGGTGGCGATTTTAGCGATGAGCCATCCTAAGATTGCGGTCAAGAAAAGGATGACAAACGAAAGGCCAAGCCAAAGGAGGATCTGGAAAATGATTCCTAAAGGCGTGATGAGCCCTGGGGCCAAAATGTAAGAGACCACCAAGAAAGGAAGGAGGACGAGTGATTCCCACATGAAGCCTGAAAGCCACACGCTCAAAAGCTTGGTGAAAAGAAGCTTCGATGGCGTGATTGGGAGGGAGAGAAGGAATTCATTGTCCCTTGCCTTATAGACGGTGTTATAGGTGACGAAAACGCTGCCGATGATCGCGATCGTCATTGCGGCGATTGCACCCATGCCATAGTAGGCCCAAGCAAACTCACTCGTAACGACGAGGTAGTTGAAACCAAGGCCGACGGCCATAAGGCTCGAATAGCCGATGACCATGACGAATAAGAGGATGTATAAGACGATATATAAAACAGCTTTTCCGCCGACGACCCTCCTGTTTCTCTTCCTGTCATAGAAGAGCATCGAGAAGAGTTCGTTAAGCTGCTTTTTAAGCAAAGCTTTGATCATTTCTCGGCCTCCAATTCAAGGAAGACGTCTTCAAGGGAATCGTCTCCTTTGACTTCTTCCATGGTGCCAGAACGGATGAGCTCGCCTTTCTTGATGATGGCGACTTTGTCGCAAAGCTTTTCAGCGACTTCGAGAACGTGGGTGCTGAAGAAGATGGCACCGCCATTGTCGCAAACCTCTCTCATCATGTCTTTGAGAAGTTTGGCGGCTTTTGGATCAAGACCGACGAACGGTTCGTCCATCATGATGAGCTTTGGGTTATGGATCCAAGCGCTGATGATGGCGAGCTTCTGCTTCATACCGTGCGAATAAGAGGAAATGAGAGCAGGAAGATCTTTCTCAAGTTCAAAAGCGGAAGCGTATTTGTGGATTCTTTCTTTTCTCTCCTCGATTGAGACGCCATAGACGTCAGCAATGAAATCAAGATACTGAAGACCTGTCATGAAATCGTAGAGGTCTGGGTTATCTGGGATGTAGGCCATCTTCTTTTTGCAGGCAATTGGGTCTTTCTTCATTGAGGTCCCGTCAACGAAGATTTCGCCATTGTCGAACTGGAGGATGCCAGCGCAGGCTTTGAGAGTGGTGGTTTTGCCAGCGCCGTTATGGCCGATGAAACCGTATATTTCGCCTGGGGCGATGTGGATGCTGAGATTGTCTACGGCCTTCTTTTCGCCATAGGTTTTGGTGAGGTTTTCGATTAATAACATAGTTACTCCTTCTTTGTAACACTCAAACTCCTATACCTTAACAACTTTTGTTCAAAAGGGCTAGTCGTCATGAGAATGCAAAGACAATTGAAAAAGGTTTTGCCAGGTAATTTTCCAGATGTGAAGCATATTTTGATAAGAATCTTAAAAATTGTGACATAATAAATTTAATGAAAATAAATAATCCGATTTTTCGGAAAGCGAGCGTTATTACCTCGCCGTTTACTTGGCTCATCATCATTTTTTCAATCGGCCTTAACTTCGGCCTTTCCTATTTGATCAGCGCCAGTTTGCATAGCATTGGGATCATGCTTTATCTCGATTGCATTTTCACGATCATCATCAGTTGCATTTTAGGTTACTTCCCCGGCCTTGTCGTAGGCATGGGCACGAACCTCCTCAACTGCGTTTTCGATGCTGATTCGGTTTACTACGCTTTCATCTCTGGTGGTATCGCCATCGTTGCTGGCCTTCTTATGAGGACGGGATTCTTCAGGAAATGGTGGGGATATATCCTCGCCGTTTTTGTCTTTTCCTTTTTGGGTGGCGGAGTCGGCTCAGTCCTTACCTATTTCTTATATGGGCAAAACGTTGATGTTCTCACTCCGAGTTTGACTGCTGACTTATATAACCTTGGTTGCACCCCGTTCTGGGCTAATTTCTTCTCAAGTTACCTTTGGGATTTGCTAGATAAGACGATAACGATGGGCATTGTCCTAGGCGTCTTCCTCGCCTATCCGAAAAACGAGAAGGCTCTTGATTTCTTCCCTAACACCTTCATGCTCAGGACCCCATGGAACAAGCCGGTCAAACGAAAGTTCTATCAGGAGATATCCATCCATTCCCTCGACTTCAAGATCGTCACCATCATGACGATTGCCTATGTGCTTCTTGGAACTGCTGTCGCGAGCGTTCTTGGACTTTCCTATCACAACTCATCCTTCGATGAAGCTGGGAATACCGCCAAACAATATGCGAACGCGGTCACTTACGTTGTCGATGGCGATGAGGTTGGCCTTTGGCTATCCCATCAAGAGGAGATTGCCGAAAACCCTTCTGCTTATGGTTATTCCCAAACGTTCGCAGGCTTGAAGTCGATTGAGAAGTCTAACGAAAGGGTCTTGGATGTCTATGTTTTCACCCCAGATGGCAAGACCGTCCTTGATCTTAAATACGGTCTCTCTTCCTTAGGCAAACCGGTTGAGCACAATGAGGAATATCAGGATTTCCTTGCAAGAGGCCTTACTGAGGATTATTTCACCCACAATGGCGAACACGGCCACTTCCTTAGTTATTATTCTCCAATCGTAAACACTTCAGGTCAGACCGTTGCCTATGCGGTTGCCAATATCGACGCATCGAAGATTAGAACCCAGGTCATGTCCTCTGTCGCGAGAATCCTTGCCATCGAAGCGTTCGTCTTCATCATCGGCGGGGCCGTCCTCATCCATAACATCAGGTACTTCTTCATCGCTCCTCTTCAAATCGTCGATGCGGAAATTCGTGCCTATGAAGCCATCGGCCCAAAGAAATGGCTTACCAGCAAAGCAAGGAAAGGCCTTGTCAAACTGAGGGGCAAGGATGAGATTTCAAACCTTTCTTCCTTGACGCACAGCACGATGGATTTCGCTTCCGAAAGCATTCTCAAGATCGAAGAGCAGGCCGCTAAACTCATCGCCACCCAAAAAGGTGTCGTCTTTGCTCTTGCCGAGATCATCGAATCCCGTGACAAATGCACGGCCGATCATACGACTCGCACATCAAATTATTCCCAGATGATCGCAAGAGAGCTTGTGAAAGAAGGCAAATACACGGATATTCTTACTGATGAGTATCTAGACAACTTCGCGATTGCTGCCGCCCTCCATGACGTTGGCAAAATCAAAATCCCAGATGCCATTCTCAATAAGCCAGGCAAATTGACCCCTGAGGAATATGACATCATGAAAGAACATACCTTAGAGGGTGAGAAGATCATCGGCCTTGCTTTGGAAGGCATTGGAGTTTCCTCCGATTATCTTATGACAGCGAAACAAGTATCAGGTGGCCACCATGAGAAATGGGATGGAAGTGGATATCCTCGCGGCCTTAAAGGGACAGAGATTCCTCTTTGCGCGAGAATTGTCGCTATCGCCGATGTCTTTGACGCCTTGACTTGCAAGAGGCCTTATAAGGAGCCTTGGCCGTTTGAAAAAGCGGTGGCGCAGATCCAAGAAGAAAGCGGAACTCACTTTGATCCTGAGATTGTCGATGCCTTCTTAGCGATAAAAGACGACATCAAAGAATACCTCGATAAGAAGTAAGTCAAAACTAACTCATAATCCCTTTCCTTGATGGCAAGGGATTTTTCTTTTCCATGTAGTTTTTAGTGCAAATGGAAGTAGTAAATAATACTAGATGCCATCGGCATTTTTGCCTATTTTCAAATTCCAAATAATCAATATAATGTTGGGCATGGAAAAAATTGCAATCAGCTCAGAATCCTCCCTCGACCTCAAGAAGGACGAGGCAGCCAAATATCATATTCATATCATCCCTTATACCCTTATCTTTGGTGATGAATGCGCTCTCGATGGAGAGTTTGGTGCGAAAGACATTTTCGCCTATACCAGGAAGACTGGAAAACTCGCTAAAACAAGCGCCATCAATGCCGAGGAATATAAGAAGAGGTTCACCGAGCTTTTGAAGGATCACGACTATGTCATCCATTTCTCTATCGGTGCCAAGATCTCTTCAACCTATGAACACGCTCTTGAAGCGGCAAAGTCCTTTGGTGATAAAGTCCATATCGTCAACTCCCTCAACCTCTCTGGCGGTATCGCTCTCCAAGCCATCTACACCAGAGAATTGATTGAAGAGGGAAAGTCCTTCAAAGAGGTCTGTGACATCATTGATGAAAGAGCCAAATACATGCATGGCTCATTCGCCCTTGAGTCAGTCGATTATCTTTATAAAGGAGGACGCTGCAACGCCCTAGCGATGCTTGGCGCCAATCTCCTTAAGCTCCGCCCTCAGATTCTTCTCGCCGATGGAAAAATGGTCTGCGGAAAGAAGTTCCGCGGCAAGAAAGACAAATGGGTCTTCGATTATCTAGAGG
>JAILRR010000104.1 GCA_024698065.1 Bacilli bacterium | reverse complement strand
TCATTCGTATTGGCGGTCTTGTATTCGAAAAGTTTGCTAAGGACACTCTTGCCAGCCGAATTCATGAACTGAGCGAAGTTGGTTAGTTTAACGATGGAGCTAACTCCCTTTTCGTTTGTCTTGGTGAGGATGTTCTTCTTCATGTTAGGAACCGGGATCATCGAATAGGAAGTACCAGAGCCATCAGGCATCAAGAAGATGAGTTGGTTGGAGGCACGGGTGAGCTGAACATAGAAGAGCCTCATGTATTCGCTGACTGCCTTAAGTTCTTCTTCATCTTTGAAAAGCGACTCGAGGTAATTGCCACCATAATCGTCGCTTCTTGTCTTAGGGAGAAGGAGGCCATATTTCCTCGAGAGAAGGAAGAGCCCGTTGGCGTCGGATTTGTTTAGTTTCCTTAGGTTATTCGGACAATAGACAATTGGGAATTCCAAGCCTTTTGAGGCGTGAATTGTCATGAGTTTTACGACATTATCACCTGCAAAATCCCCTTTAATTTCCTGTGTGATCTCATATTTCTTAAGCTTATCGAAGTAGTCGACATAGCCTTTATAGTCAAGCCCCATCCTTTCGGCATTAAGAGCCTCATTGATGAAGGCGTTGATGGTTTTGAAGTTGGCTTTGACATTGCCGATCTTCTTAAGTTTCTCGACGAAGGAATACTTCTCGAAGAGATAAGAAACCGCTTCATAAAGGCTCATTGAAAGAAGCTTCTCTTTGTCTTTTGTCATGTCTTGGATGAGAGCGTCTTCCTTGTATGAGTCATTTTGGAGTTCATCGAAAAGGGTGTCGTCATCTTCTTCATAAAGGAAGCTACGTTTGATTGAAGCGTAGCAGTGTTTGACCGCTTTCTCATCTTCCCCAATCACTAGAGGAAGCTTGAGTAACCTCATGAAGACCATGTTGATATTGTCATCGCTAAGTTCGTTGCCGACCGTGGCGACAAGAGGGATCTTCGCTTCACCAAAAATTTTCTTATAGATGTTGAACTGGGACTTTGTCGGCATGAGGATGGCGAAGTCACCCCAATCGCAGGTTCTTTGGCCTTCGCCTTTGACGTCGATCAAGAGACCATTCTGAACTTTGTCGATGATGTCATTAGCAATTGACTTCGCCTCGAGCTCAGACTTTTCGAAATCTGGGTTGAGTTCATATGAAAGGATGGTCGCCTTGAATTCATTCTTTGGAGTCGTTCCGTACAAAGAGGTATTACCAAACTCAAGGGCCTGGCCTTTTGTATAATCAACTTCCCCTACCTCTGGGCTCATGATTTCGCTGAAGAGATCGTTCACGAAGTTAATGACTTCTAAGCGTGAGCGGAAGTTCTTCTGAAGGTAAATCGCGTGCCCCCCTTCTTCCTTGCCATACTTTTCAAGTTTCTCAGCAAAGATATCCGGGTTGGCGTTTCTAAAGCGATAAATGGATTGTTTGATGTCCCCTACCATGAAGACGTTTTCGTGAGAGATTTTGCTGATGAAAGATTCTTGGATGTCGCTTGAATCCTGATATTCATCAACCATGATGTATTTGTATTTTGCGCGGATTTCGTCAAGGATTTTTTCATCTTCGAGAAGCTTTTGGGCGAGGGAAGCAATATCAGAGAAGTTATAAGCGTTCTTCTCTTTCTTGAATTCCATCATCTCCTCATATACTTCTTTGGCGATATCAACAAGAAGCGAAACGAAAGGCTTGGTCTCGATGATCTTTTTCTTCTGCGTAGCAGGATCGCCATTAGCGATAAGGGAGTTTATCGCCCCGTTAAAGAGCGCTTTGGCGATATCTCTATTTCTGTTCTCGTCTTCGGAGAGAGGGTCTTTAGAACTCTTAGTACCGAATCCAGTCGCATATTCTTTTCCGTTAACGGTGACGGACTTAATCTTCTTTTCTTTGGCGGCCTTCTCAAGGAGGTAACGGTTATAGAGAGCGGAATAATTCCCTAACCCGACCCAAGAAGAAACATATTCATGGTCTTTGGCTAAAAGGTCATGGCTGCCCTCAAGAAGATTCATTGAGGTGCGTAGGTCTTCATTGAGCTTTTCGTAATAGACCTGCCCTGCCTCATCTAGGTATTTTTCTTCGAAGACTTTCTCTTTAAGCTCCTTGAGAAGGTCATCGACATTCGGGGCAAGCTCACATAGGTGGAGGATGCCTTTGATGTAACCGACGATGTTTTTGTCATCTTTGAGAGTGTATTTCTTAACGAGTTCTGCAAAAGCCGGTTCCATCTTCGCGTAACGCTTTTCAAGAACCTCATCTATGAGTTCATTTTGTTTGGCAAGAAGGATCGATTCATCAGCGATCATGACATCTGGATCAACACCAAGGGTGAAGGCGTATTTCTTAACGAGTTTGAGGAAGAAAGCGTCGAAGGTTGTTATGTCAGCGCATTCAACTTCGCTAGAGAGGTCTTTGGCGATTTCACCTTTAGCAAAGGCCTCAAGAAGTTTGTCCCTTGTTCTGCTTTTCATTTCAGCAGCCGCTTTATTGGTGAAGGTAAGGACGAGAAGCTCATCGATAGAGGCATCGCCACTAAGGACGATGGCTTTGATGCGCTCAGTCAAAACAGCGGTCTTGCCGCTCCCGGCGCCAGCGCTCACGAGGAAGTTTCCTTTACGTGAGTCAATGGCTTCTTGTTGTGGTTTATCAAACTTTACGCCTGCCATCTTCTTACTCCTCTTCCTCTGTTACATCGCCCGCATCATCCTCATCGGAATCGGGATCCGTATTGTTTTTGCTAAGGTTTTTGGCCATTAATTTCTTTTTGTCGACGAAACAGACATCATGGAATGGGCAATTGTCGCAAGGATTCTTTCCGCCTTTGACGATGGTTGGGTCAATCTCAAAATGGCCTTCCATTATCGCGGTGTCAGCTTCACGGATTATAGCTTCTGTTTTCTCTGCTAAAACGTGGAAATCCTCGCTTGTCTTGTTCTTTGGGAATTCGGACCTTTGGATGAATCCTTCATCGTTCTTTTTGATTTCACAGCCATCGATAACGGTGCTATTTCCTGATGTCAGTCCAGGATCGAGAGAGCGAACGAAAGACATGTCGCTTAGATATAGACCCATGAGCCTTGAATTGACTTGATCGATTTCGGCCATGCTCTTCTTGAGGTTCTTCGCGTCTTTGACTAGGTCATAGGCAAGAATCGG
>JAILRR010000091.1 GCA_024698065.1 Bacilli bacterium | reverse complement strand
GTCACAAAATCGTTAGATTTGTGTTTTGATGTTTAGACTTACTTCTCCAATTTGGTAATTATCGATTCCATTTAGGAGAAAGAAAGAAACATGAAAAAACAACTCTTAGCACTCACCGCCATGCTTGCCATTGCTGGTCTTACCGGCTGCAGCAACACCGAGAAGATGAAAGTCGGTCTTTTAACTCTTCACGGCACTGAATCCACTTACGACAAGAACTTCATCGACGCTTTCAACGCTGCTTGCGAAGCCAAGGGCGTTGAGCCACTCCTCCAGTCTGGTGTTGGCGAAGATGCCACCTGCACCGCTGCCGCCAACAAGATGGTCCAGGAAGGTGCTAAGTTAATCTTTGCCGATTCCTTCGGTCACGAAACCCACCTCCACGAAGCTGCCAAAGATGCCAAGGAAGTCGAGTTCTGCCACGCCACTGGTGTTCACGCCGCTGAATACGAAGCCGCTGGTGAGAAGAACTTCCACAACGCTTTTGCTTCCATCTATGAAGGCCGCTACCTCGCCGGCGTCGCCGCTGGCTTAAAGCTCCAGGCCATGCTTGCCGCCAACCCAGAAACCTCTAAGAAGATTGGCTACGTTGGTGCTTACACCTACGCCGAAGTCATCTCCGGTCTCACCTCCTGGTACCTTGGTGTCAAATCCATCGTTTCCGATGTCACCATGGACGTCAGATTCACTGGCGACTGGTACAACATCGAAAAAGAGAACAGCTCCGCTACCGCCCTTATCAATGGTGGCTGCTCCATCATCTCCCAGCATGCTGACTCCATGGGTGCTCCAAATGCCTGTGAAGCCGCTGGTGTTCCAAACATCACCTATAATGGCCCAACCGCTAAAGAGACCTACGTTATCTCCAGCAAGATCAACTGGCAGCCATACTTCGAGCACTGCATCGATGCCGTCAAAGCTGGCAAGCCAATCGAAACCAACTACACCGGCTCCCTCAAAGATGGTTCCGTCGAAATCGGCAAGATCGGCCCAGCCGCTGCCGAAGGCACCGAAGCCAAGATCAACGAAGTGAAAGCCGCTCTCGAAGCTGGCACCACCAAAGTCTTCGACGCCTCCACCTTCACCCTCAACACCGCCAACGCCGCCCTTGAAGAAAGCAAGAAGCTCGACCTCGACGCCGATGGCCACATCAAGAGCTACTCCGTCAACGGCACCAACGTCATCAAGAGCGAAGGCAGCAAATCCTGGTTTGCCGAGAGCGAAATCCAGTCCGCTCCTTACTTCGATCTCACCATCGATGGCATCACCTTCCTCAACACCGCATTCTAATCTAGCCTAACCGCTAATTAGTAAGAACCGTTGCAGGTTAACATTTCCCAAGGGCATAAAAGCCCTTGGGAATTTCTCGTTTATAGGGCATAATATTCCTATGGAAAACATCGTTCAGCAAGATATCAGCATTAGATTCGAAAACATCACTAAAACATTCGGCTCAGTCATAGCTAATGAGAAGATCACCTTTGACGTTTATAGGGGCGAGATCCTTTCCCTTTTGGGTGAGAACGGCAGTGGCAAGACCACTCTTATGAACATGCTTTCCGGCATCTATTTCCCTGATGAAGGGCAAATCTATATCAACGGCAAAAAGGTTACCATCGCCTCACCAATGGACGCCTTCAAACATAAGATCGGCATGGTCCATCAGCACTTCAAACTCATCGACGTATTCACTTGCCTTGAGAATATCGTCCTTGGAATTGCCGACAAAGAAAAAGCTAACAAGAACAACGCTAGAAAAGCCATTAAAGAACTTTGCGATCGTTATGGCTTTGAAATCAATCTCGACAAAAAGGTTTATGACCTTTCGGTTTCTGAAAAGCAGACCCTCGAGATTCTTAAAACCCTTTACCGTGAAGCCGAGATTCTCATTCTCGACGAACCAACCGCGGTTTTGACCCCAATCGAAATCAGAAAGCTCTTCTCCGTTCTCTCCAACATGAGAAAAGACGGCAAGACAATCATCATCATCACCCACAAGCTCAATGAGGTTATGGAGATTTCGGACAGGGTCGCCGTCCTCCGCAAAGGACAATACATCGACACCGTCAAAACAAGCCAAACAAGCGAAGCCCAACTCACGGAAATGATGGTTGGCAAAAAGATCGTTCTCGATATCGGCCGCACCGAGCCAAAGAACATGGAGGATCGACTCTTTGTTGAGCATCTCACCCTTACCGACAAAGATGGAACGAAAGTCCTTGATGATGTCAATTTCATCGCCCGCTCTGGCGAGATCCTTGGCATCGCTGGCATCGCTGGCAGCGGTCAGCGTGAGCTTCTCGAAGCCATCGCAGGAGTCAAGCCTGGCTACAAAGGCGACGTCATCTTCAACCGCCCAAAGAAGAACCTCCCTGTCTCTTTCTTCCACAAGACTTATCGCGAAGTCGTGAATATGGCGAAGAAAGGCGCGTTCCATTACGAAAACGGAACCCCAGTCGATTTCACAGGCATGAGCAGCAAGAAGATCAAAGAGCTCGTCAATGCCGAGAAAATCATTTTCAACGAAAACGAAATCTATAATCTCCGCAACCTAAACCCAAGAACCATTCGTGAGCTTGGCGTCCGTCTCTCCTTCGTTCCAGAAGACCGCTTAGGCATGGGCCTTGTCGGGAACATGGACCTTGTCGACAACATGATGCTTCGCAGCTACCGCAAAGGCAAAGGCATCGCCGTTAACAGAAAGAAGCCAGAAGCCCTCGCTGAGGAAATCGTTCACGAACTCGATGTCGTCACGCCAAACCTTCATACGCCAGTCAGAAAACTCTCTGGTGGCAATGTCCAGAAGGTTCTCGTCGGAAGAGAGATCTCCTCTTCTCCAAAGGTTCTTATGGCCGCCTATCCTGTCCGCGGACTTGATATCAATTCCTCTTATCTCATCTACAACCTTCTTGATAAAGAAAAGCAGGATGGCAGCGCAGTCATCTTCGTCGGAGAGGACCTTGATGTTCTTCTCGCTCTTTGCGACCGCATCCTCGTTATGTGCGAAGGCAAGGTCTCTGGTATTGTTGACGCCAGAACCACGACCAAAGAGGAAGTTGGTTTGCTTATGACCAAGAAAAACGAAGACGAAGAAGAAACCGGAGGCGAGAGCAATGATTAAGAACAATAATGCGGCCAAACCGCTTCCAACGGAAAAGGCCAAAAAAGAAAAGAAGAAACTCTTTCATGTTGAGAAGCGTTTCAACATGGCATTATGGCAATCGGTTCTCGTTCGCTTCGGGTTTATTTTGGTTGCGGTTTTCTTTGGCCTTCTCGTCCTTACGATGGCTTATAGCAAGATCAATCCATTCGTCTCTTTTGGAAACTTGTTTATCGGCGCCTTTGGTTCCTTAGACAAGTTTTTGGAGTTTTTGAGGGACAGCGCCCTTCTTCTTGGCGTAGGTTTGGCTCTCATCCCAGCCTTCAAGATGAAATTCTGGAATCTTGGCGGAAACGGTCAGATTTTGGCTGGCGCGCTTGTTTGCGTCATGCTCATGGTTGAGCTTGGCGGCACGATGCCTGATTTCGTGATTGTTATCATTTCTTTGGTCGCGGCAATCATCGCCGGTGCGATTTGGGCAGCCATCCCAGCCATCTTCAAAGCCTTCTTCAATACCAATGAGTCCCTTTTCACCCTCATGATGAACTACATCGCGGCGGGTCTCGTTGGCATTTACATCTACTGGAGATTCCCAGACGAATCAAGCATCGTCCCAGCTCAAACGCATGGCCGACTTCCAATTCTATTTAACAGCAATGTTTTGATCATTTTGCTTGTTGCAACCACTTTTGTCGGTCTTTTCCTCTATCTCAAATACAGCAAACACGGCTATGAATTAAGCGTTGTCGGCGAATCGATCAATACCGCCCGCTATGTCGGCATCAACAGCAAGAAGGTTATTATCCGTACTTTGATCTTATCGGGCGCGATCTGTGGATTCGTTGGCTTCCTTATCGCCTCGGGCATCGATTTCTCAATCACCAAAGAAACCACCCACAGAGGCATGGGCTTCACAGCGATCATGGCTGTTTGGCTCGCCAAGTTCAACCCGATCATCTCTATCGGAACCGCCATGTTCATCACCTTCATCACAAAGGGCATGAGCCAGGTCCAGATGTCAAACTCAAGATACATCACCGATGATTCGGCGACGAATATCGTCATGGGCTTGATCTTCCTCTTCGTTATTGCCTCTGAGTTCCTTGTCGAATACAAGATCATGTACAACAAGAACGGAAAAGAAACCGATATTTTTGAAATTATCGGCAACTTCTTCAAAAAGGTGTTTGGGCCAGTTGGCCGTTTCCTCAAAAAGGTGTTTGTGCCGGTCGGCCGTTTCTTCAAGAAGGTCTTTACGGCAGTGGGACGCTTCTTCAAGAAAGTCTTTGTTGCGGTGGTCCGTTTCTTCAAGAAACTGTTCAGAATCAAAGACAAACCCGAAAAGAAGCCTGTCAAAGATGCTATCGACAGCTTTGACGAAGATTCGATAGAAGACTCAGAACCTGAAAAGAGTCCTTCAAAGAAGGCAACAAGCGGCAAAAAGAAGTCGCAGAAGGAGGGCAAATAAGATGGCAGTATTAAGCTCACTTCCAGGTGTTATCACATTAAGCGTTGTCTTCTTGTTTGGCTGCATCGGAGAAACCATCAGTGAGAAAGCGGGCAACCTCAACTTAGGCATTCCTGGCATCATGTGTTTCGGTGTTGTCGGTGGAACGCTTGGTTCGCTCATCTACATGAGATTGATTTACCCGGTGATGCCTGTAACGGCGAATGCGTTTGGACTCGTTGAATTCATTTCATACGCTTTGTTGATCCTTTTAGGAATTGTGTTCTCGTTTGCCTTCGGCGCCATCGGAGGATTGATATATTCCTTCCTCACGACAACGCTTAAAGCCAATCAGAACGTCACTGGTTTGGCCATTACCACCTTTGGCGCTGGCATTGGAGACTTCTTCATGTCCCTTTTGCGCTCAGGCGATGGATTCGATTTATGTGAGAGGGTTGGCAAAATCTATGGATTCCACCTCACAAACGCCACTCTTTCCGATAAAGGATTGATCTACGACGACGCCAATTGGCATATGGGTTTCATCTCAAGCAACAACCCTGTAGCGAACATTTTCTCCCAGCCTTCCCTTGTTTATATTTGCTTCATCTTGGCCATTGTTGTCTTCATCGTTCTTAATAAGACAAGAATCGGTCTTTCCCTTAGGGCGGTTGGTGAGAACCCAGCTACTGCTGATGCGGCTGGCATCAACACCGACAAGTACAGATACCTTGCGACCATCGTCGGATGCGGCATTGCTGGCATCGGCGGTCTCTTCTACTTAATCAAATCCCAGGGAAGCTGGGATGGCACGTATGAGCTTCAGTCATATGGCTGGATGACTTTGGCCCTCGTCATCTTCACGATTTGGAATCCGCTTATCGCGATTGCCGGTTCTATCCTCTTCGCCTTCCTTTACTCCATTCCAAGCTATCTCAACGTTGATATGGTTACGGGCATGTTCCTTACTCTTACGCCATACATCGTTACCGTCGTCGTTCTTATCTTCACCTCGATATTCGGTAAGAAAAACGTCTTGCCGCCAGGCTCTCTTGGCGTCAATTACTTCCGCGAAGAGCGTTAGTTTAATCGAAAATTTTCAAGTTTACAAAAAATGTCGGACTTTTGTCGAGAACGACATTTTTTTGTTTTTTGTAAAAAACTTATCGTTTGTCTTGTTTTATTCGTTTCGTTTTTTCTATAATGGCATCGTTGATGTAACATAAGGCCTTGTTTACAGCAATCAAAAAATAGAAAGGGAAAAACATGAAACTACTATTAGGTTTAATGGGTTTTTTGATGCTGCCTTCACTTGGCTCATTAGGAAACACCAATAAACAAGCAAACGTTTTAAATAACGATGGCATAGAAGTTATACGAGCTGAGGATGCTCAGTCTGATCCTAAGAAATATGCTTCAGGTGCCACTATTGGCGACATCGTTCCTAAACAGGACAAAGAATATAGAGAAAGCGGACAATCAAAAGCTTATCTCATCGCCAAAATCAACAACGGTCCTTTAAGCAACGTTTCGGTAACAACGATTAGCGGGCCTTTGTCATTCGATAGAATCGTGAGCAACCAAACGGACAAAATTGAATTCACGATGACCGTCAACACTTCTCTTTTTGGAGATAGGTATGGCACCACCATCCTGTTATCTGGATATGATGCAAATGGTAACAGCGTTTCGAAACAGTTTGTCGTCTATTTCTCTCGTATGAACAATCGGTTCTGCGTTAGCACGGTTTCACAAGAACAAGCCGATATGTTTATTGCGTTGAACGAATGGAAGGCTAACAGGATTTCAACCCAACAATTCAACGAACTGAACGATGACGCGAATTCAGCGTTTATCGATTACGAGACCTCAACAACCGGTAACACCTACTACACATTCAAGTTGAAAGACAGCGATAACAGAGTCAACCCATTGAAGTATGTTGCGGTGGGATGCCTTAATAGCCAAGGAACCGTACTAAGCACCCTTCATACGGATGCAAGTGGAAGGATCTACAAATCTTCGATTGCAAGTGGAACTGACCATTTGCGCCTTTTCTCGTACAGCAAGCTGACTTCTTCAAATCAAATCGTTCGTGTTGAAAAGACTCAAGACTTCTCCGACTCATATTACTTCCAAGACATTGATTTAGTGTCTAATGGATACGGAGCTACGGTGACCTTCAACACGGAAAAATATGGAAGCCCATCTTACATGGGTCGCGCTTTACAGACATTAAGACCTCTGATTTTTGGAGCCAAGTATGTCAAAGACATGTCCGGAAGTTTTCCAGCTCTTTGTCCAGCCGTTTACCCCTACAAGGAAGGTTGCTATCACAATAGCAATGGTATCTTTTTAAGAGATACGGCGTACCTCGGCCCAGATGTTATTCTTCATGAGTACGGTCACCGTATACAGAAAATCTACAATTTAAGTCGTAATCCTGGAGGAACTCACTATTTCAGTGGCTATAGCCTTCCGGCAGACGATAAAGACAAGGGTTTAAGGCTTACATGGGGTGAAGCTTGGCCAACTGTTTTTGGAAACATGGTTGGGCAGTACTTCCCTGGCGAATTCAACAACTATAGCGGTATCGATTATTATTACGATTCCGACGATGGTTGGAACGCGAATTTGGAAACAGGCTTCGTCAGATATGGCGAAGGCTGCGAACATGACATCATTGCCGTTCTTTATGATATGTTCGACCCTTCAAACGAAGCTCATGACCACATGGCTTTAGGACACCAAGGATTGTGGGACTTGATAATTAGCGCAGGTCAAAACTGCAATCTTGAGACGTTCGATGATTTCGCGGATTACTTCTGTTCTACCCACTCCTTTGATGAAATCAATAGCTTTGGTGAAATTATGGCAGAATGGGGTTTTTCACCAGACCCTGTCGTTAATGGTGTAGGAACCGTCTCCCAGGCTCCTCTCATCACGTGGAGAAAAACCAATACCGCTTACAGCTGGAGCTGGACTCTCAACACATCGATTACAACCTTCGCCTCAACACGTTACGAGATCACTTTCTTTGATGGTTGGAGATCGACTTTATTCACAAGAACCTCATATAGCGAGTCCTATCGTTTAAGTTCCTCTGATTGGTCGACCTTGATGAATGCTTACGGCTCTTGCTACTACATCAGAGTGTCAAGCTTCCAGGAAAACGGAAACAGATACACTGGAGGCTACAACTCAAACCTCATTTTGGTTACAAAGCCAGTGCCAGCAGATTTAACCGGATCCATAAGCTGGAACCCTTCAAACAGATTGGTGAGGCAATCGATTAATCTCGCCGTTGGACAATCCATCATGTACAACATCACCGTTTCAAGAAGCGATGACACCGTCTTCCAAACCGTCGGCAAAGAAGGCATTAGGATGTACTTATATGACAACAACTACAACTTATTAGCCCAAACCGGATTACATACTGGTTACCACGCGCACGGCTATGCTTACAACGGCCTCATCAGATACTATTGCCAAGCAGGTGTCACCTATAAGCTCAAGATTGAGTCGTTTGATACTTCATACGCAATCAACTGCAACAAGCTTTTGGTTTGCCAGCCTCTTGCGTTTACACAAGATTGGCGTCCATATGATTGCGCAATGGATTTAGACGACATCAACCACGACAACTTCACTTATGGTTTGTGGTGCGACAGATACAAAGTGTCCTTATTCAACTACACCCCTGTTGCAGACGGCAAACACACCGTTGAACTTAGCTCTGAGTTCGACACTTACTGCTATGTTATCGATACCTACACTTCGGACGTCTACTATGATGACGACAGTGGCAACGGCCTCAATGCAAAAGTAGTCGTCAACAACATGGTTGGAGGAAGAAAGTATCTTATCGCTTTCTGTCAGTACAACCCTAACAGCGCTTTATCAACAAGCAATAGCGTTGATGTCCATATGTGGAAGAACTAACTAACGCTAGTTAAACAAGAACCTCTCAGGATTAGCTCTTGAGAGGTTTTTTCTTCGACAAAAAACAAAAAAGGGCTGCAAATCGCAGCCATTTATATTTTTTACTCAAACTTTTCTTTGAGGTATTTGATATACGGTTCAGCGCTTAATGGTTTGCCGACGACCTTCATGATCCAGTCGTTTGGTTTGAGATAGTCGTAGCAGTAGTCCTTCTCTCTCATCCACTTAACGATCTTGTCGATGCGGTTCTCTTTGATCGCGCCTTCGAA
>JAILRR010000100.1 GCA_024698065.1 Bacilli bacterium | reverse complement strand
CCTTTCAAGCGAAGAACTCGCAAGCAAAGTCCGCGAATGGACTATCTCTCAAATTGAGAGACTTAAAGAGTTCGACAAAGAATATTTCGAAAAAGGCGAACAAAAAATCCCTCTCCGCAAGAGGAAGAGGGATGTCTTTGTTCGTTATGATTTCGACAAGAGGGAAGAAATCCTCTAATCTTCGAAGATTTTCCTTTGCTTAGCCATTACGATACAACTCTTAGGGTAGTGGTTTTTCGCTATGCCCTGAGTGACTTTCACAAAGCCTAAGTTGACGTTATCGTAGCTGACGATGTAGAAGCCATCTTCTTTGTCCATCGGGAAGGTGCTGCCATAGATATAGGCTTTAGCCTCTTCCTGGTTGATCTTGATCGAATAAGAGACATTAAGGTAAGCGGCGAGGTGGTGGTCAGGGATGAAGATTCCGCTGTCACGCATCTCAAAGAGCTTAACGCCATATCTCAAGATGTTGAGGTGGCTTACGTCGAAGTGCTGATATAAGGAATAGAACTTATCCCTACGGAGCTCGTTGCTTCTATCTTCGATGCCATAGTCTTGACAGAAGAGTTTATATCTCTCGTTAGAAATGACTGTTTTCTTGGTTTTGACGATGGTACCTGGCTTTTTGAGGAGACAGATGAACTGTCCTTCGCCTTCAAAGTGGTTTGGATGAAGTCTAACGGCCTCTTTCAAAGCGTCGGTTCTATAGAAAGAAGGATCTTCTGGAAGAGGAACAATCTCGATTTCAGGGTGCTTTTCTTTGAAAGCGAGAATAACGGCCTCATCCTCCTCATAAGAGAAGGAGCAGGTGCTATAAGAGATGATGCCGCCTGGCTTAAGCATGCTATAAGCGAGTTCAAGAAGCTCGCTCTGACGCTTGGCGTTGGCTTTGACTTTGGAATATTTCCAATCGGCTTCAGCAAGGGCGTTTTTCCTCATCATGGCCGAACCGCTGCATGGGGCATCGAGGATGATTTTGTCGAAAGTGTCGCCGAAATGAACATAGGAGAAAACGAAGTCGGTTGAGGAAACGACGATGTTTCCGCGACCCATTCTCTCGACGTTCTGGGACATTTCTTTGGCTCTTGGGTAAGAGATATCGTTAGAGATAATGCAACCTTTTCCATGCATGGCGATGGAAGCGCCAATGCTTTTGCCACCAGGGGCAGCGCACATATCAAGGATGACGTCATCCTCTTCTGGTTTTAAGAAGTAGTTGACCATCATGGCGCTCGCATCTTGGATGCTATAGACGCCAGAAAGGTAGTAGAGGCTCGATCCGAAATCGTATTCCTCTTTGTCGTAATAGTAGGCATGTTCAACGAATGGGTGTTTTCTGACGTTAGGATAACGCTTAACAAATTCCTCGTCGGTAATCTTGTCAGTGTTAATCAAAAGACAGTGGGTTGTTTTACCCTCTTTGATTGCCTTTAAGAGTTCCTGTATTTCATCTGCAGGAAGATATGCTTCTAGTGAACTTTGAAAATCCATCGTTTCTATTATAATAGAATCAGCCGAAGAAAATAAATAGGTATGAAACCGTTTTCAGGACTTTTCAAGGCTCCATCGACAAAAAGTCCTAAAGTCATTTATATATCCTTATTAATAATGAAATCGTAACGAAATAATTCGTCAATTTAAGTTACTTCGAAATGTGGGTTTTGGTTGCCTCGTTGTTGAAGAAAAGCGTCTTTGGGGTTATGCTCAAGCGTCAGGAAGAATGTCAAAGACGTTCTTCGTGATTGGCTAAGAGAAGCAAAACATGAGAGTTCTTGTCCAAGAGGTGCTTAAGGCATCGGTAACAATCGAAGGGAAAGAAGTGGCCAAAATCGGCCGTGGCTTCTTGCTTTTTGTTGCCTTTACTGAGGGCGATGACAGGTCTACCGCAGAGCGTATGGCCGATAAAGTCACGAAGCTCCGCATCTTCCCAGACGAGAATGGCAAAACGAATAAATCCATCTTCGACATCGGAGGAAATATTCTTTCCGTCAGTCAGTTCACTTTGTACGCTTCAGCGAAAGAAGGGAACCGTCCATCTTTCGTCAAAGCCATGCACCCAGACCAGGCAAAGCCACTCTTTGCTTACTGGAATGGCCTTCTCAGAGAGAAATTCCCCGAGTTAGGAGAAGGCGTTTTCGGAGCCGATATGAAAGTAGAACTCGTTAACGATGGCCCATTCACTTTGTGGCTTGATAGCGATGAGATCTTTGGAGGCAAGCAATGAAAAAGAAAGTCCTCTTAGGTCTAAGCGGTGGGGTCGATAGCGCAATCGCGGCCCATAAGCTCCTTGAGCAAGGCTACGATGTGACCGGCGCTTTCATGCGTAACTGGGATGCTTTCACCAATGGTGACATCCTTGGAAACCCAACCATCAAAAACAATCAGTGCCCACAAGAGAAAGACTACGACGATGCCGTTGCTGTCGCTAAGAAACTTGGTATACCTCTCATCCGTATTGACTACGTCAAAGAGTATTGGGATGACGTTTTCTCATACTTCCTCGATGAATATAAGAAGGGCCGTACCCCAAACCCTGACATCCTTTGCAATTCGATGATCAAATTCGGTCCATTCCTTAAGTATGCGATGGAGAATGGATTCGACTATATCTCGATGGGTCACTACGCCAAGAAGGTCATGAAAGATGGGGTTTACTATCTTTCGAAGCCAACCGACCTCAAAAAAGACCAGACTTACTTCCTTTGCGATTTGGATGAAAGCCAGATTGAGAAGTGCCTTTGGCCAATGGAAGACATCACCAAAGTTGAAGCAAGAGAAATTGCCGAAAAGCTTGGCTTAGATGAAGTTGCAGGCAAACACGGTTCAACCGGTGTCTGTTTCATCGGAGAAAGACATTTCAGGGAATTCCTTCAGAACTATTTCCCAGCCCATAATGGCAAAATCGTCGATATCGAGAATGGCAAAGTCCTCGGAGAGCATATCGGTGTTCTTTATTACACGATCGGCCAAAGAAAAGGCTTAGGCATTGGAGGGGTGAAAGGGGAACCTGACACCGCTTGGTTCGTTGCGAAGAAAGACGTCCAAAACAATATTCTCTACGTTGGTAGAGGCGAAGAAGATGAGCATCTCAATAGCGATTCATGTACACTCAGCCGCCTTAACTGGGTTGGCCCTCGTCCAGAAGGCCCTCTCCATTGCGTGGCTAAATTCAGATACCGTCAGGTCGATAATCCAATAACCATCGAGCTTTCTGGAGATGAAGCCAAATTGACTTTCGATCACATAGTAAAAGCCGTCACCCCAGGTCAATGGGCGGCAATATATGCCGAAGATGGAAGACTCCTCGGCGGTGGAATCATCGAGAAGACCTTCTACAAAGGGAAGAGACAGGATATTTAGTTTTTTCTTTATAGAAAAATCTAGATCTCGTTTGTATAATTCTCCTGTAGGATAAGCAAAGTTTCCTTATAGAGAGGGCCTCATGGTGGAAAAGCCCAGGAAACACGCCACTTATCTGAAACCGTGAGTA
>JAILRR010000098.1 GCA_024698065.1 Bacilli bacterium | reverse complement strand
TAACCGCTGGATTAAATTCTTCGAATCAAAAGGACATAAGATGGTCCCTAGCGTCTCGCTAGTCCCTCATGGCGACAAGTCGCTTCTTTGGGTCAACGCAGGCGTCACCGGACTTAAGAAATATTTCGATGGCAGCGAGATTCCATCTTGCAGACGTCTGACCAACGTCCAGAAGTGCATCCGCACCAACGACATCGAGAACGTCGGACATACCGCCCGTCACCACACTTTCTTCGAGATGCTCGGAAACTTCTCCATTGGAGACTATTTCCGCGATGAGGTCATCCCATGGGCCTTTGAGCTTCTCACAAACGAAGAAGTGGGCTTTGGTTTCCCAAAAGAGAAACTCTACATCACGTATAACCCAATGGATAAAGCCTCCCTTGTGCTTTGGATCAAGCAAGGCATGATCCCAGACCATATGAGCCCTCTCGAAGGCAATTTCTGGCAGATTGGCGAAGGCCCATGTGGACCGGACACCGAGATGTTCTTCGACCGCGGCGAGAAATATGATCCTGAGCACCGCGGCGTTGAGATGCTTAAGAACGATGAGGAAAACGATCGTTACATCGAAATCTGGAACATCGTCTTCAGCCAGTTTAACGCAGTTAATGGCGTCAAGAGAGAAGACTACAAAGAGCTTCCATCCAAAAACATCGACACCGGCGCAGGTTTAGAGAGATTCGCCTGCATTTGCCAAGAGACCCCAACCAACTTCGAGACCGACCTTTTCATGCCGATCATCGAAGCGGTTATGAAACTCTCTGGCAAAGAATACGCTGAGCCAAACCTCATGAGTTTCCGCGTCATCGCCGACCACATCAGATGCCTTACTTTCGCTCTTAGCGATGGCGCCATCTTCTCTAACGAAGGACGTGGCTACGTCTTAAGAAGAATCGCTAGACGCGCCATGAGATATGGCCAGAAACTCGGCATCAACGGTGCTTTCCTTTATAATCTTGTCGACATCGTCGTCGATAAATATGCCGACTGGTATCCAAACCTCTTAGAGAAAAAAGACCTTGTCAAGAAGATGATTCTTGGCGAAGAGAATAAATTCAGCCAGACCCTTATGGTCGGTGAGAAGAAACTCAAGAAGATCGTCGAAGAGAAAGGCATGATCTCTAGCGAAGACGCATTCCTTCTTTATGACACATACGGATTCCCGAAAGACCTCACCTCCGAGATGGGTCTTGAGCTTGGCGCCAAAGTCGACCTTGAGAACTTCGATTCCTTGATGGAAGAACAGAGGAGACGCGCCAAAGAAGCCCGTGGCCAAATCGATTCCTTCAAGAAACAATCCAAAGACCTCATGGCCTTCAAAGATAAGAGCGAATTCCGCTATGACTTAGAGGAATCAAATACCAAAGCCTTAGGCTTATTCAAAGACGGCGTCCGCGTTTCTTCCCTTGATGAAGAAGGTGAAGTCATTTTCGAAGAAACCCCATTCTATGCTGAGATGGGTGGCCAGGTTAGCGACAAAGGCTTCGTCTATGGCGAAGGTTTCGAAGGCGAAATCGTCAACGTCAGCAAAGCCCCTAATGGACAGCATCTCCATGAGATCGTCATGAAGTATGGCACCATCAAAGAAGGCGACAAAGTGAACATCGTCCTCGATAAGAGGAGACGTCACCTCATTGAGCGTAACCATAGTGCGACCCACCTTCTCCATAGTGCCTTAGGCAACATTTTAGGCGAGCACGTCGATCAACGCGGCAGCTTCGTTAACGAAGAATACCTCCGTTTCGACTATAGCGCCCCAAAGAAGATGAGCGAGGAAGATTTGCTTGCTCTCGAAAAAGAAGTCAATGCCAAAATTGAAGAGGGCATCGAAGAAGTCACCGAAGTCCTCCCAATCAAAGAAGCCAAAAAGAAAGGCGCTGAGATGGAATTCGCCGAGAAATACGGCGATACCGTCCGTGTCGTTGAATTTGGCGAATATTCCAAAGAATTCTGTGGCGGCACCCACGTTAAGAACACGAGCGAAATCGGCCTCTTCTTAGTGAAGTCCGACGAAGCCATTTCTAGCGGTGTCCGCCGTATCGAAGCCATCACGAGCGTCGGCGCTTACGATTATCTCAACAACCGTCTCATGCTCTTAGATGAGAACGAGAAGAGACTTGGCGCCAATGACGCTGACCTTAGCCGTCATATCAAAGGCCTCCTTGCCGATAAGGAAACTCTTCGCAAAGAGAACGACCAGCTCAAGGCCAAAATCGCGGCCCTTGAAGCCAAAGATATGGAGAAAAACGTCGACAACGTCAATGGAATCGCCTTCATCAAAGAAATCAAAGAAGGTGCTTCTAGAGATGACCTTCTCACTCTTGCTGATACCCTCAAAGCCAACAAGAAAGACTATGTTTTAGTCCTCCTTGGCGGCAAAGAAGGCGCAAGGCCTCTTGTCGCCATGGTTGGTGGTGAGGCCTTAAAGAAAGCAAAAGCCGGAGACATCGTCAAAGAGATGGCGAAACGTCTTGGCGGTGGCGGTGGCGGACGTCCAGAAATGGCGACCGGCCAGGTCAAATCCTCTAACGGTTTCAAAGAGGCCGTCGAGAGTTTAAAGGAGAACTTCTAATGAAGAAGGTTCTTGGACTCGATCTCGGTAGCCGCACATGCGGCATCGCCATCAGCGATGTGTTAGGCATCGCCCATGGCCGTGAGAACTATCGTTTTACCGATGGCGCCTACCGTCAGGTCCTTGCCTACATCCTCGAATATCTCAAGAAAGAGAACGTCGGTGTCGTCGCTTTAGGCTATCCTCTAAACATGGATGGTTCTAAAGGCGAAAGCGCGCTTCGTTCCGAACGCTTCAAAGAAGAGCTTCTTGGGGCCGACCCAAATCTTAAAATCTTCTTAGTCGACGAAAGACTTACGACCGTGATGGCTAATCGCTCAATGCTTGAAGCCGATATCTCGCGTGGCAAACGCCACAAAGTAATCGACCAGCAAAGCGCGGTCATCATTCTTGAATCATTCCTTAGTTCGCCAGACGCGAAAATCCTATGAAAGGAGCATCCAAATGCTAGAAATCACCGACAACACCGTCATTATCACGAGAGATGATGGCACTGAAGACACCTGGAAGATCTATTTCTATTACCACAATCCTGAAAGGAACAAAGACTTCTTTTTCCTCTTCAAGGAAGAAGATCCAGATAGCCTTATCGTCATGGCTAGCGAGGATCAAAAGACCCTTATGGACGTCTCTGAGGAAGAAATGAAGGAAGCTCAGGAGATGCTCAACACCTACGAGGAAGATCCTGATATCCAGGAGATTAAATAAAGAAACTTGTTTCTTAGCCCCATAATCCATATAATCTAGGGGCGAAATCGGAGAACGAAAATGGCAGAAGAAAAAATTGAAATGACCCAAGCGGGTCTTGATGAAGTTGAAAAAAAGTACCGCTACCTTCTTGACGTTGAACGTAAAGAAGTCCTTGAGGCTCTCGTTGCCGCCCGTGAACAAGGCGACCTTTCTGAGAACGCCGACTATACCGCCGCTAAGCACAAATTAGGCGAAATCGATGGCGAAATCGAACGCTTACAGCACATCAAAGACGTTGCTGTCATCATCGATTCAAAAGAAGGCAGAAGCAAGAAGATCAACATCGGCCACACCGTTGAGTACCGCGAAATCAAAACCGGCGATGTCCAGGTTGTCAAAGTCGTTGGCACCGTTGAGGTCGACCCACTTGCCACCAAGAGCCCAATCCCATATATCAGTGGCAGATCCGCTCTCGGAACTGCGTTAATCGGCCACGAAGTTGGCGACACCGTCAGAGTCGAGTGCAATGTTCCATACGAAATCGAGATCATCTCCGTTTCGTATAAGTCTTCCGAAAAGTAAAAAGAAAGAGGCGCAACGCCTCTTTTTTCATATTATTTTTCAAAAATTTCCGGAAAATAGAGAAAAGCCTTCTATCTAATAAGTGGAGGGCTTTTTATGTTTAAGACCATTCTTATCGTTTTGGCCGTGACGATCGTTACTTTGATAGTCATGGCGACTGTCGACAAAATCACAACCGAGATCGCTGAAGGCGGTGGGGAAGTTGTTTTGGCTTCCGACCCTGAAGGGATTGAAGTCACTCTTTCTGGTGAAGTTCAATTACCAGGAACCTATTTATTGCCTATCAATAGCACCTTGTCTGAGGCGCTTAAAGCCGCTGGTGGAGTCACAAGCAACGCGGATAGCAAATGCTATGAGACGTCTTTTGTGCTCGATGGGGATATGTCTTTCTATATCGCCCCAATTTACGATAGCACCGACACTTGTAGCTCAAGTCCAATCGACAAAGCCTGCATCAATAGCGCAGATAAGACCACGCTTTTATCGAAGACTTCTTTTAGTGAAAGCCAATCACAGGCGCTTATCAACTACCGGAGCGAGCATGGCTCATTCCATCGTCTTGAAGAGATTCAGAATGTGAGCGGAATCGGAGCCGCTACATGGGAAAAGAACAAGAAGTACATAAGCCTCACGGTCTGATCCTAAAACCATATCTTTCCCTTTTTGTCCTGAGTGGTCTCATTATCGGGTTCAATATAGGCTTCTATCTTTTTAGCCTTGCTGTCATCCTACCTATTTTGGTTTTGGGCCTCTTCGTAGTTCCTTTAAGGAAAAGAGGGAAAGTTGGGTTCATCGCCATGGGGGTCGCCCTTTTGGTTGGGTTTGTTTTAGGCATACCTAAGACGCAAGCCAGGACTGATTACGGGATTTACGAAGGGATCGTCATAGAAAATAGGGAGAATTACTTCCTTTTTGAAAGTGGCTTCCATCGATATTACGTCTACGAAAAAGACTGCGAGAGGGAAGAAGGGGATATCTTACTCATAAGAGGCAAAGCAACTCCTCTCAAAATCACTTCCTACGAAGGGTATTTCTCTTTTGAAAGCTATCTCAATAAGAAGGGTGTTGATTCAGAGCTAAAGGCTCATGAGACGGAGATAAAATTCGCTAGGCCATTAAGGCTTGCCAGCAAAGAGAACAGGTTTCTTAACTCTTTCGAAGAACCGACTAGAGGTCTTCTTTCATCGGTGCTCTTCGGAGCGAAAGATTACAAGAACGAAACGATTGAGTTGGCTGCCAGCATGAACGCTTTGACATTTCTAAGCGTTTCAGGGATGTTACTATCTTTCTTCTTAAGGTTTCTTGATTGGTTATTTAAGCTCCGTTTTAAAGAGAAAACTGCAGAAACCATCGTATTTATAATCGCCACTTTCTTGTTTCCGTTCGGCATCCACAAGATCGGATATTGGCGAGTGTATTTGAATAGAGT